>JALWSU010000203.1 GCA_026993485.1 Thiotrichaceae bacterium
GTAGGGGCAATCCCTTGTGGTTGCCCTATTTTTAAAATATCATAAAATTCATAATAATGTAGGGGCAATCCCTTGTGGTTGCCCTATTTTTAAAATATCATAAAATTCATAATAATGTAGGGGCAATCCCTTGTGGTTGCCCTATTTTTAAAATATCATAAAATTCATAATAATGTAGGGGCAATCCCTTGTGGTTGCCCTATTTTTAAAATATCATAAAATTCATAATAATGTAGGGGCAATTCCTTGTGGTTGCCCTATTTTTTAAATATCATAAAATTCCTAGTTCAGTACTTAAAACTTTTTCACTTAGCAAATTTTCCACATAGCTCAAATCAGGCAACCAAGCATTCTCAGTTTGATGAACTGTTACATTAAATAGCAAGCCTGTATATTTATCTGCATTTGGATTATTGATTAAATTATCTGCTGTTGCTGTTATAGTACGTGGTACATCAACTGTTTTAAACGCATAAAATCCCAAAGTATGAGGAGATTCCAAACCATACAAAACTACAGTACGAGCTTTATTCACAGAATGAATAATTGGTAATGATAAAGCTTTTTCAATTGAAATTAATGGGATACGTTGATCACGCCAATTGATAATACCCAACAACCAATCTGGATCATTATTATTTAACTGCTCTGGCTCATTATAAAAAGTTACTTCAGCAATTACTGCTGTTGGTAATAATAGTTGCCCAGCACCAAACGGAATCAAAAGACAACGTACCGCATTATTATTTGACATTCATATACCTATTTGGTTGAATTGGCTTTAGCAGAAGCTTTCGCTCTGGTTTCATCTAGTAATTCCTGAATATTTTTAAGCAAGTCATTTTCTTCATAGGGTTTACTTAAATAACGATTTACTCCAATATTTTCGGCTTTTGCACGAAACTTTTTAGTTGAGCGCGTTGAAATCATGATCATAGGTAAATCTTTCCAGTCTGGATTATTGCGTATTTGAGTTGCTAATTCATAACCATCCATACGTGGCATTTCTATATCAAGCAACATTAAATCTGGAATCCTATCATGCAATTTTTCAACTGCATCAAGGCCATCTTTTGCAGTTATGATATTAAAACCTTGTCGTTTCAAAAAGCGGGCAGTGATTTTACGTACAGTAATTGAATCATCTACAACCATAATCGTGGTGGTAGTTTTTTGCGGTTGTTCATCAACAAGTTCGGTAATTTTTGGAGGCACATATTGTATTGGCGTATCTTCGCGGAGAACTGACGGTAAATCTAAAATCAGAACTACCTTTCCATCTCCTAAAATAGTTGCGCCTGCAATCCAAGAGATTGCACCTATTTGTGGTCCCACTGATTTAACTACAATTTCTTTGCCTCCCTCAATGCCATCAACTAATAAAGCGACTCTACGATCACCAGTACGAATAAACAAAGTAGGAATCAATGGCGCATCCATTGAAGTCATTTTACCAAAACCTAATAGTTCTCCCATATGAAAAACACGATAACTATTATTCATGTATTCACAATAACGCACTTCATTTGGATCATTAGTAATGACTTTATCTCGTTCAACTCGCATGACTGCATCTAACTGATTCATAGGCACAGCCATCATTTCATTCGCTGTATATATCATCAAGGCTTGCGTAATAGTTAAAGAAATTGGTAAGCGAATTTCAAAAGTAGTCCCTTCACCAACTCGGGAAGAAATCCGTAAATTACCACTTAACTGCTTCAGTTCACTATTAACCACATCCATGCCCACACCACGCCCTGACACTTGGGTAACTTTTTTCGCTGTACTAAAGCCAGGTTTTAGAATCAGTTGCATCAATTCTTGGTCACTAATCACACTATTGGCTTCAATAACACCATTTTGTATTGCTTTCTTGCGAATAGCAGCAACATTTAAACCAGCACCATCATCATCTATTTTTATGCACAGCTCTGCCGCTTCCTTAAATAAATTTATAATCATTTTACCCTCAATATCTTTACCAGCTTTTTTGCGAGTCTGAGGGTCTTCAATACCATGATCAATTGCATTTCTTAGCATATGTTCAAGGGGGGCTATAATGCGATCCAGAACTGTTCTTTCAAATTCCAGATTGTCCCCTTTGATAATAAATTTGACTTTTTTACCTAATTTATTCGCAGTCTGCCGGACAATCCGTTGTAAACGAGGGGAGATGTTAGAAAATGGTACCATACGGGTATGCATAATACCATTTTGCAATTCTGCACCTATACGGCTTTGTTGAACTAATAAATTTTCACTATAGCGCATCATAGATTGGAGAGAATCTTGAATGTTTTTCAAATCATCAGCACTTTCCATCAAGCTACGCGATAATTGCTGCATGGTAGAATAACGCTCCAATTCTAGCGGATCATACTCATCATCAGCATTACCGACTTCTTGAAGTCTTGCTTCCTTTAAGCCCATAGAATTCATTTGAGTTTCGGTTTCTATTTCAACACGCCGTAATAGTTCTTGTAAGCGGACAATAGTGCGCTCCATTTCCAACATATTATTTTTAAAGCCGCCTTGCTGTTGTTCCATTTGAGCACGAGAAATTGATAACTCACCTGCTAAATTAGTAAGTTTATCAATTAAACTTGCCCGGACTCTGATCCGCTCTTCATCAGATTCAGAATCGATTTTATGAGGCACTTCAGATTGCTTTTCAGTTGGTTTAGATTCAGTTTTTATTGGCTGAATTGTTACCTGCGAGCTTGTTGCTTGATTCTCAGTTTCGGGGTTCAATACTAGCTTTATTTCATTAATTAAAGCCGTAGGCATCAATAAAGGCTCACCAGAAGCCACTGCCTCACGCATATTTGCCAATTCATCCACACTATTTTGTACCAGTTCTGGTAATTTAGGATTCAATTGGCTTTTTCCCTCAACAAGCTGTTTTAGTAAGTCTTCTAAATAGTGACTCAGATCACCCATAGGCTTTAGCCCAACCATGCGAGCACTGCCTTTGATGGTATGCAACTCGCGTTGCAATTCTTGCATCAAGGTTAAATCCTTAGGTGATTTTTGCCAACGTTCCAATAAAGATTGAGTATTCTCAATACGTTCCTCAGATTCCTCTAGAAATATTTCTACTAATTCTTCTGGCGCATCTGGCTTGAACCCTGGTTCGGTAGTAGATGTTAATTCTGGTGCTGACTCAATTCCATCTGTTGGCGCGTCTGATTCCAGTTCATGCTTGATTTGTTGAATCAAAGTAACTGGCAGATCCAATACTGCTCCAGAACGTACATCTTCAAGCATAACTGCTAATTCATCTACACTATTTTGCACTAATTCTGGTAGCTTCTGATTAGTATCAAGCTTACCATCAATGAGTCGTTTGATTAAGTCCTCTAAATGATGACTAAGATCACCCATAGGAGTGAGTCCTACCATGCGAGCTCCGCCTTTGAGACTATGCAATTCGCGCTGTAATTCCTCCATTAATGGTAAATTATCAGGTGAAGCTTGCCAGCGTTCTAACAAAGATTGGGTATTTTCAATACGTTCTTCGGCTTCATCAAGAAAAATTTCTAAGAGTTCATCATCAGGGGCATCATTTATTGGTTCTTCAATAGTGTCCAAAGGTTGTGAAGCGGTACTATTATTAGCTAATTCTAGGTTTTTATCTTTAGCATCAAAGCTATTATCCTGAAGTTGTGATGGTTCGGTTTGAGAAACTTCTGCTTCTGGAAATTCATCTTCATCACCCCAATTAAGTGTCTCAATGTCGGTTATGTCATCGACTTTTAAATCTGTTGAATCTGTTGCTATTTCCAAATTATCTATATCTGGAAAAGAGTTATCTTCATGGGGAGTATTCTCTTGAGGTTTTAAAGAATTATCGCTAAGCTCAAAGTCACCAAGACTTTTACCATTACTTTGGGTCAAATAATCTGCTTGTGAAATCAGGAGACGTACTTCATCAGGTGTAGCTTGATTCAATTTGAACTGTTCAACCATACTTGGCAAGACGGTTTCAACTTGCTCAATCAGTTTAAACATCTTGTCATTTGGCAATAAGCTTCCTTCAATAACGTGATTGAGCATGTTTTCAAAGCGCCAACCTAACTCTCCAATCACAGTTGCACCCACCATCCGCCCACTGCCCTTGAGAGTATGAAAACCGCGCCGTAATCCAGCCAAAGAATCGGAATCGGCTTGATTCTTTTTCCAAGCATTAAAGTTGGTGACAATTTCCCCAAGAACTTCCTCAACTTCTTCAACGAAGATTTCAAGGATTTCTTCGTCTACCTCTGAACTAGGCGTTTGTTCAGGAATTTCAAGTAATTGCATATTAACTTTCCCGTTATTTTGATCGGCGCGGCTATCTTATCACGGAACAGCAAAGTACTAACTTTGCGCTAAATTAGCCGCTTGTGAAATTAAGAGAATAACGTCTTTAGGTGGTTCTTGATCTTGCTTAAGCTGTTCAATCATGTTTGGCAAAATTTTTGCTGCTTGCTTAAGGAGTGTAAGAATTTCTTCATTGATTGAGATATTGCCATCAATAATCTTATTTGCTAGCGTCTCAAAGTGCAACCCAAATTCTGCAATCGCAGTTGCACCAACTAATCTACCACTGCCTTTCAGCGTATGAAAAGCACGCTTTAAATCTCTCTTAGCAGCGTTTTCTGATGGATTATCTGTTAAAACTTGACAGTGCTTAATAATTTCGTTACGCATTTCTTCCACTTCTTCAATAAATGTGTCCACAAGTACTTCATCCATTTCAGAAATAGGAGTTTGCTTTGGTATTTCAATCAATTGCATCTTCAGTTCTCCCGGTTTGTAAATTTAATCATTCTGTAAGAAATGATAATTGCTCATTCATAAGTGATAAAAGAGAGTCAGCATCCATAGGATGACCTACGAGAGTTTCTAAATAAAGCTCAATACCAATCAATACCTCTCCCAAAGCCGAAAGTTTGTTTTTATCTGTTGGTATATTGCCTTCCTTGATAAGTACATTTTTTACATACTGACTCAAATTGGCTAATAATTGAGCTGCACGATCATAAGATAAAATAGACAATAAACCTTCCACTTGTTTGAGATGCTTAGGCATGGTTGAAAAATGTTCATCAGCCGTGTTGGTTTCAGCAATATTTTCTAAATATTCAATAACTTCTCGTATTTCAGCTCTTGCATATTTAATCCCTTCTTTTCGTACCTGATCAAATGATGCTGTCGTTGAAAAGTCTGCTGCATTTGCACTTTTCTCTATACGTTCTATCGAATGTAAACCTTGCTGCCCTAAAATTTCTATTGCATTCCTGGTTTTCAATAAGGTTTCAACTATTTTAAGAAAAGTTGAGTCGGTCACTTTTTGACTATCTTCACAAATGTCAAGTATTAAATTAGCCTGTGTTTGCAAAGACTGACTTTCTACTTTAAGCCCTATTAATTCTAATATATTCGAGATTTTCTTCAATATCGTTACTAACGATTTCAGTTCATTCATATCATCAGAATGTTCTTCTGGATTAAATATATCTATCGTTTCTTCTACTCTGGCCAACTCCTCCTTAAGCAAAGCAGCCAGCGTTTTCATCAATTCAATATCTGGACCTTCAAAGGTTAATTTTGCAGCTGCTATTTCAGTTTCCGATGCTACATAATCATTTAATTGAAAAGTTGTTTTTATAGCCTTGATTTGCTGACCTTCTGAACTGGCATGTCCAGCAACATAAAGTAAATTACGCAATAAATCTGTGGGAATGTTCTTATGTAAAGCAGCATTTCCATGCTGTGCTACCTGATTGATTAGGGGAACCAATTGTTTTAATAAATTAAAAATATATTTATTAATTTGAAGACCTTTTTGCAGCAAAGCTTCCAAAATTCCCTCTGTTACCCACCAAAACAAACTGATTGGTGCGTTACCTGTCGCTTGTCGCAAATGTTGCATAACTGTGTAGAGAAATTTTAATCCTGCGGTTGGCTCTTTAGGATTTTTAACAATGGCTGCTAACCCCTTTTGATAAGCGAGCCGCATTTTCTGCATATGTTCTTTAAGCTTATCATCTAGGACTTTTACCGATTTTTGTTTCGGTATTGAGACAAATAACTTTGGTGTAAATAAATCCTTAGCAGTCAAAGGCTTTTTCTGCCCCAAACTGTGTAACTTGTTCAAAATAGGTAATAAAGCTAAGGGAATATCATGTTGGATAATCACCAAATGATCTAAATAGTTAGGTAATATAATTAAAGCTGCGAGCAACACTTCATAAGTTGACTCATTAGGTTCAATATCGCCTACCTGTATAGATTTCATAACTGCCTCAATTTCTTGGACTAGCAAAGCTGCGGTTTGCAAATCCAAGACATTAAGTACACCATATATTTCATGTAGCAAATTCACGCACTCTCCTAACGCTGAGGTATCGCTTGATTCTTCAACGAATTCTCCGAGTGCCTGGCGCGTTTGCTCAAGATTTTCATCAATACTTGCTTTTACCCAAGTTAAGGCCGAATAGTTCATATTGTTTCAGTTATTTTAAATAATCGGTTATTTAGTTATTTTTACTCGATGATCAAGTTTTTTTTGCTTGACAAATCGTATTTGATTTTTATTTATCAAATAAAAATATTTGAATAATTCTGAAAATTATAAAGTATGTTGGAGTCCAAAGCTTTAACTTTAGCTACGCTTACTTCGTTTGGCTGGTCGCCCAAACGAAGTAAGCGAAACGAAGTAAGCGAAACGAAGTAAGCGAAGCTAAGCTAAGCTAAAGCTTTGGACTCCAAAGCTGAATTAAATCTTTAAATATCAATAGTATTTATGGATTTTCAGAATTTTTTAAAAAAGTCAAGAATTCAAAACTTGATCATCGAGTTTTTATACTTGTAAGAATTGAAGCATAAGTTTTTTGAGATTTTTGAGGGGCCACCACCTTGTGGTTGCCCTGGTTTTAAAATCCAAGATCATAGGACTTACGCACTGACAGTATAAATGGTTTATTTTTTATAAAAACATCAATTTAAAATTTATAACTTACTTGGAGTCCAAACGAAGTAAGCGTAGCTAAAGCTAAAGCTTTGGATTCCAATCCAAGAAGAAAATAAAAAAATTCGTAATGCGTAAGACCTAGATCATTTGTGCTTCAGTATTTATAAAGGATTAAAAATCCGAAGTTTTAAAATAAAAACCTCGGATTTTGGTTTCATTTCTACGAGTATTCAGTATAAAAAAATCGTCCTCAAATCCAGTTATCAATGACAACTAATTTAGTGAACAGTATCATCCATATTGTCTATAGTAATTTGCACATCCTCAGGTAATTTAAAACCTGCCACTGACGTTTTCAACTCATTAGCTAACTTCGATAACCGCTCAATTGAAGCTGCGGTTTCATTTGTACCTTTAGAGGTTTTAGTAGTAATTTCCTGAATAATATTCATTGTGCCAGAAATATTAGCCGCTACAGCTGCCTGAGTTCGGGAAGTTTGCGAAATATTTTCAATTTGCCCGGCTAATTGAACTGACACTTGTTCAACTTCGGTCAATGCTTCACCTGCTCTTTCAGCAATTCTAGCCCCCCGCACAACTCCCTCGGTACTTTTTTCCATTGAACTGATCGCTTCGTTGGTATCCCCTTGGATTGTTCTTACTAAGGCATCAATTTGTTTGGTGGCATTACCAGAACGTTCCGCTAAGCGTTGAATTTCATCAGCAACCACCGCAAATCCACGCCCAGAATCGCCAGCCATTGCGGCTTGAATTGCTGCATTTAAAGCTAAAATATTGGTTTGATCAGCAATATCATTAATCAACCTAACAATTTCTCCAATCTCTTGTGCGCCTTCACCCAAGCGTTTGATCCGTTTTGCGGTTTCTTTAATCCTTTCTTTAATGCTCTCCATTTCTGTAATGGTATCTCGCACAACCTTAGCACCTTTACTAGCAATATTCACCGATTTTTTGGCAACTTCGGCTGAT
Organism: Thiotrichaceae bacterium; assembly: GCA_026993485.1. Taxonomy (GTDB): domain Bacteria; phylum Pseudomonadota; class Gammaproteobacteria; order Beggiatoales; family Beggiatoaceae; genus JAUXCJ01. The sequence continues at coordinate 7,952 of JALWSU010000203.1, forward strand.
TTAATCGCATTTGCTGATACTTTTTTAACCGAATTTGCCATACCAACAATTGCTTGTACTGCTTTAGAAATTTGCTGCGCTTGCCGCTCACTTTCTTGAGTCAACTGTGCCGCAGTTTTTCTAGTTTTCTGTGCTGCTGCTGTTACCTGAACAGCTGTTTTATTAATACTAATCACTAAATCCCGTAAAGCTTCAATTGAGAAATTGATAGCATCTGCAATTGCACCAGTAAAATCCTCCGTCACAGTTGCATTGACTGTCAAATCACCCTCAGCCAATTCAGAAATTTCACTTAATAAACGTAAAATTGCTTCCTGATTACGTTGATTATCTTTCTCAATTTCTTCCAAACGTAGTTTCGTCTCTTGGTTACGCGCCTTATTAGCACGCAGAATTAAATAAGCTAATATCAAGAGTAAAATAAAGACAATAATAGCTAATAAAGTGCCTAAAACTGGTGAAATCAAACGCTCTTGAGAAATCTTAACATAGGCAGTTTCAATAGAATCCAAATTATTTAATATCTTTGGAGTCAGCAAAAGAACGTTATCGACAGCCTGTTTTGCCTTATAGAAATCATCTGAGTTTGTTGCAAATAAAGCCTGAATTTTTTGAAAAGGCTGATTAAATGAGCTATACAATTCTTTGATAATTGCGAGTGCTTTTCCTGATGAAACTGGAGAAATCTTCAGTTTGCTGTTACCATTTTTTAAAATTAACAATGCCTCAAAAAATTTAGCTTGAGCTAATTGTTCCTCAGCCTGTTTTACTTTTTGAGAGTCATCAAGAAAAATAGCTTTCATATTATATGCAATACGATTAAGCCATATTAATTGACGAGTTGCCATAGAAATTTGACTTGGGGTTGCCTTTGTTGAGATTAAAACCTGAATCAGTTTCTCGCTCTTTTGAAGCAATTGTTCAAAATTAACCTCTTTAATTCTTGTTAATTCACTATAGAAACTTGGGAGCACTTTCTGAGTTTCTAATAACTGAAGAATACTCGTCTTCAGATTCTTTTTTCTGACTTCCCAAACTCTTTTCAAGTTATCCACTGCTATCCAAGCATCATAATTTGAGGTACCCAGTAAATAAGATTTGGGTGTATTCTTGGTCAATTTTTCCAAAGCCTCATTATATTTCTTCAGTATCAAGCCTAGTTTTTTAAAACTTAATGCCTCTCCCCTACCAGCGTTCAAAGCCTGTTGAGAAATTTGTTGTGACAATATACGTAGTTCGTTCACATTCTCTAAGTACTCAGCATCCTGTTGCTTATATCTAGCAATTTGGATAAAGCTGGCAATCATTAATATGAATGACAACACTAACATGCTAGTAAAAACTACTAGCCAGATCTTCATCTTGCTTGTTTTAAATTTGATCATCATTAATTAATAAAAGTGTTAATTTCAGTTTAATCTAGAAACTAGTGATTTTTTAACTTCGATTTCGGTTTAAATTCTCACTCTAGTGTTATTAAAGTGCAGCATTTTGAAATAACTCATGATTAGCTAACTTCTGCATATCAAACACTGTCCAAGTAATATCATCCTCTCTGAAGAGTCCATCAGCAAAGGCGGATATCCAAGTTTCCTTGCAAGGTGTATTGCGATCTCTTTGATTTTCAGGAAAATGTTTAATCATACCAAATACTTCATCAACCAACAATCCTGCGGATAATCCTCCTTGGTTAATAACTAACATGCGTATCTGTTTTTCTAGGGTAATCGGTTTCTTATCCAAAAAGGCATTTAAATCAATCACTGGTAATAATACCCCCCGAAGATTAGTTAAACCTTTAATCCAAGGTTTTGCACCTGGAACTCTAGCCCATCTGGCTATATCATCATAAGGTATCACCTCACGTATGTTATCAATCGACGTAACAAGATAAGTTGTTTGAAGCCTAAAACCAATTCCACGCCAAATTTTCTCAACAATCGTTTGACGAGGCAATCCCATTGCTTCTTGTTTTGCATGCTGTTCAAGCTCTTGTAGCCACTGAAAAGGTGATTTTGATAACTCTGCCATCTGAATATAATCGGTGGTTATTTATTTAGAAGAAAAATTAATTCTTAACAATTTTACAAAATTATCTATCTAAGTATTGAAGCATAATTTTGTTAGTATATTGGAGTCCAAAGCTTTAGCTTTGGATTCCAAAGTCCAAAATATGGTGAAATTTGTGCTTCAGTACTTATTAAGCATTAAGTAAGGTTTTGATTGTTTTTAGCAAATCTTCTTCCTTAACCGGCTTAACCAAAAATGCTTTCGCACCTTGCAATAAGCCCCAAGCACGATCACTTTCCATTTTCTTAGTAGAAACAATCAATACAGGAATAGATTCGGTTTTAGAATCGTGTGTAATTCTACGAGTAGCTTTAAAACCATTTAAACCTGGCATAATAATATCCATGATAACCAGATCAGGCAAAAGTTCTTTTGCCTTTTCTACACCTTCTTCACCATGTGAAGCTATTGAAATCTGGTATCCGTGTTTCTCAAGTACACGCTTCAAAAAATTCACATAAGTTGATGAATCATCTACTATCAATATATGTGGCATACCTAATCTCGTTAGCTGTTACTGGTGGCATTCACATCCACATAAGTTTTAATTGTATTTAATAAATCTTCCCGCTTAAAAGGCTTAGTCATATAATGAACCGCCCCAACAGTTTTACTACGAGCACGTTCAAGCAAGCCTTCTTGACCTGTCAAATGGACAATCGGAATATCTTTAAAAGCCGGATTACTCTTAATTAATGCACAAGTTTGATAGCCATCAAGACGGGGCATCATAATATCAATAAAAATAATATTCGGTTTAACTTCTATCACTGTTGATAAAGCTTCAAACCCATCTTCTGCCGTAATCACTTCGCAACCGCCTTTCTTTAAAAGTACCTCAGCACTTTTACGAATAACTCTACTATCATCAATAATGACAACTTTAATCCCTTCAAAATTTTCACTGCTCATGCTTTACCTTTAAACTCCTATATTTATGAAAAACTTAACAATTAACTAATTTGATTTGATATCAACAACATAAGTTTTAATGCTACTCAATATATTATCCTTTGTAACAGGCTTGATGATATAATCGTCAGCCCCAACTAACTTTGCACGGGCATGTTCAAATACGCTATCTTTCTCAAGTAACATAACAATCGGCGTTTGTTTTAAAGCATCATTATTTTTGAGTAAAAAACAGGTTTTATAGCCATCAAGACGAGGCATCGTCACATCAACCAAAATGAGATTAGGTTGGGCATCTGTCACTTTTGATAAAGACTGAAAACCATCAATCGCGGTAACAACATCACAGCCAGCCTCTTTTAGTAAAGACTCAGCAGTCTCAAGAGCATTTTGATCATCATCAATCAATGCAACTTTAATGCCTTTAAAATCGCTTTCACTCATAATTTTTCCTATTAATGTTGAACTTGCTCTATGATATAATATTCTTTCGTTGTGGTTCAACAAATACTAAGCTGAGTTAAAATTTGAAAATATTATGGCCATCCAAAATATAGATACTACTCCACATCTTACCACAGCATTGCATGGGCAGCTAGAACGTTTAGAGAGTCATTTACTCTCACATCAAGCTGACATTGAACGATGGTTACGTCTCCAGTGGCAAAATACTCCAGCACCATTTTACGCATCTGTGGATTTGCGAAATGCAGGTTTTAAACTAGCTCCTATAGATACTAATTTGTTCCCGGCTGGTTTTAACAACCTCAGCCCCTCTATGCTGCCGCTTTGTGTACAAGCAATACAATCAGCGATTGAACGTTTAAATGTCAGTGCCTACAGGATATTATTAATACCAGAAAATCATACACGCAATTTATACTATTTGGAAAGTGTCGCAACCTTGCGTGATATGCTGCAAAAAGCAGGATATGAAGTGCGAATTGGATCATTATTACCTGATTTGCAGCAATCACAAAAATTAACACTACCCTCAAACAAAACCCTCTTGCTTGAACCACTGATTAGAGAAAATGATTGTATCAGTGTCAAAGGTTTTAAACCCTGTATCGTATTACTCAATAATGATTTATCATCTGGACAACCCACTATTTTGCAAGGTCTCCAACAAAAAATACTACCACCACTACACCTTGGTTGGTCTAACCGCTTAAAATCCTCGCATTTTGCCCATTATACTCAAGTTGCCCAAGAATTTTCTAAAGAAATTGAGATCGACTCTTGGTTAATTGATCCACTATTTAAAAATTGTGGCAAAATTAATTTCATGAAAAAAGAGGGCTATGAATGTTTAGCTGATAATGTCGAAGTCTTATTAAATGGCATACGCAGCAAATATAAAGAATACAATGTAGCTCATAAACCCTTTGTCATTATTAAAGCCGATTCAGGTAGCTACGGCATGGGCGTGATGACAGTACACAGTGGCGAGGATATCCTCGCCCTAAATCGCAAACAACGCACCCGTATGTCGTCTACAAAAGAAGGTCAAGCAGTTCAGCAAGTAATTCTACAAGAGGGCGTGTACACATTTGAAACTTGGGGAGCAAATAATGCTGTCGCAGAGCCAGTAGTTTACATGATAGATCATTCTGTAGTCGGCGGTTTTTATCGGGTACACACCACACGCGGAGTCAACGAAAATTTGAATTCCCCTGGAATGCGTTTTGAACCATTAGCCTTTGCCAATTCATGTATCACCCCTGAATTAGAACAAGCCCCCGATGCTGAACCGAATCGTTTTTATGCTTATGGCGTGATTGCTCGTCTAGCATTACTCGCCGCAGCCCGTGAAATTAATGATTAAAATAAAAATTAATTATTAATTTCAGATTATTCTTTACAATCAAGTAGGTATTATGTCGATCAAGAAATCTTTTCAAAGTGATAACGATATTAAAATAATTGAAAAAAAAATTCTATATCAAGGATATTTCAAATTAATCGGCTATCGTTTAAAACACAAACTGTTTGCTGGTGGTTGGAGCAGTGAATTACAACGTGAAATACTTGAACGGGGACATGCAGCAGCAGTTTTACCTTATGATCCCATTCGTGACCAAGTTGTAATGATTGAACAATTTCGACCAGGGGCGATAGGGCATCCTAATGGCGCCTGGTTATGGGAAATAGTCGCAGGTATTTTAGAACCTAGAGAAACCCCTAGCGAAGTTGTCTACCGAGAAGCTATAGAAGAAATTGGCTGTCCAGTGTCAGATCTGATTCACATTTGTGATTTTTTCGTTAGTCCAGGCAGTAGCAATGAAACCACAGCACTATATTGCGGGCGAGTGGATACATCCCAAGCTGGTGGCATTCAAGGTTTAAGCACAGAACATGAAGATATTCAAGTACATGTAGTTTCTTTAAAAACTGCGTTATATATGTTAGAAAACAATAAAATTCATTTTGCCCCCGCTTTGATTGCGCTACACTGGTTAGCACTACATGTTGATGAAATAAAAGCAAGTTGGTGTATTTAAACAATAAATACCAGCAGCAACAATAGTCATAACAATAGCCATTAAATAAACTATCAACCAAATATTATTTTTGCTAATTTGTTTATCCAGTTTTTTTAATGGCAAATCTTCAAAAGGCTCTAAACATATAAAAGATGGATATGCAGCTAATTTAGTAGGTTTAATTTTTAAGAAACCCTCAAGAGTTTGAACTAATTTGCCATAAATTACAATCCTATCATTATGGCTACACCAAGTTTCTAAGATTTTATAGCTTTGATATTTATTATTAGAAAATTTTTGGCAAATATCTGGACAGTTCCTTGACTCTATGGTTTCATTCATTAGAAATGTCTTAGCTTTTTTAACAAATTCCGACATATCCACCTGAATAATATCAGTATCCTTATAATAAGTACCTTCAGAGACTTCTAATTGAGTTACTGGCGAAATAGTCTGAAAAATTACCTTTTTCTGTTCCTCCATACCTTTTGCTGGCTTTTTTCTTTTGGTTTGCCACAAAGCCAATACTTTTACCAGATAAAAAGCACAAGCTACCTGAGATATTGGAGATGAAAAAGCATTTTCAGACTTAATTTTGCCACTAACTCTAACATAACAATCAATCAACCCCCTATCAAAAGCTGGTATATCGAGAAAATGCCGTCGAATTTTTTTTAAAGAGTGAGTTTTCAGGTAAAGACGTATAAAAACCAAGACTAACACAAATAATATAATTGTAATCCACATTAGTTCACCCGTTATTATTATTATTATTGTTGTTATTATTGTTGTTATTGTTATTATTGCTACCCCATTCATCGCTCCCCAATTCATAGTCAAAACTCCAACTTGATGAATTTGAAGATAAATGACTTTGCAGCTTCTTATTTAAAGGGCCTAAATAGTATTCAGGATCAATACGGGTAACTTTTTCACCATCAAAGCGTAAGTAATTAGTATCATTGAAATTATCAATGGTTTTTTCCACAAAATCTAATGCACCATTAGCAAAAAAATAAAGCGAAGAATGACGAAATAGCACATATTTATTATTGCCTTTTGTAACGTAATCCAAAATAGTGCGCCTAAGATGGCTAGTATCTGTAATACCAGCTTGAGAGAAAAACAAATCGACTTTGTGATTTAAACTCGGATTGAGTTGCGGGGTTTTTAGTTGGATATTCATATTGAACTCCTATACTTTGATTATACTTTCCACTTCAAAGATCTTAGGACTTACGCATTGACAAACGAATTTGTTTATTTTCTCCTTGGAGTCCAAAGCTTTAGCTTTGGGCAACCAGCCAAAGCTAAAGCTTTGGACTCCAAGTAAGCTTAAATTTTTAACAGTTTGTTTTTATTAAAAAACTTATAAAACCTCTCTTGCTTGTCAATGCGTAAGTCCTAGATCTTCCCCAATAGAAGTTAAAACTTTTTTCATTATTGATTATATGTCAATATATAAATCTGATGCAATGAACTTTTCATCGCATACTTTTGTGAAACTTCACGCACCACTCCTTCAGGAATAAGCCAACATGCTGCTAAGGGACTTATAGTTTTCAAAAGTCCAGCTTTTCCGAATATAATCAAAGGAGACACCTCCAAAATCCAATTAGGCTTCATATCCAGCCTATCTAAGTATATCTTCTGCTTTCAGACCACCAGTAGTGTTTCTTAATAGCATGATATGAATATAATTATTTACTTCATACGAACGAACAACTGGCAAACGCAAAAATATCGGCTCTGACTCCTAAAATAATCTTACTTTGATTGTCTTGTAATTCTATGTTGCTTTTGGTTTTTAAAATTGGAGATTTGAGAAAATAAATAGTGCCATTTCTATTGAGGTAGAATCATTCGGAACTATGTAATTGTTTTGTTGCAAAATTTAATCTGATGCTACGATTAAGGAACTCAAGCTATTTTCAGCTTGATATAATTCGTTAGTTATAGGACTTACGCATTGAGAAACGAATTTTTTTATTTTATCCTTGGAGTTAAAAGCTTTAGCTTTGGATCGTCCAAACGAAGTAAGCGAAACGAAGTAAGCGAAGCTAAGTTAAAGCTAAAGCTTTGGACTCCAAGTAAGTTATAAATTTTAACAGACAGTTTGTTTTTATTAAAAAATTAAACAACTTAATAAAAATTTTTTAGGATAAACATTGCGTTGAGTCTCACTCAGTAAGTGGTGGGTATTTTTCTTTCGGGGTTATCTTGAATAGACATTTCCATTGCTTTGCAAGAGAAAAAAGAATATATTAGAGTTGTCCGGAAATAAAAAAAAGCAGATAGTTGGAATCCAAAGCTTTACTTTAGCTACGCTTACTTCGTTTGGACCTTCCAAAGCTAAAGCGTTGGACTCCAAGGAGAAAAGAAAAAAATTCGTTTGTCAATGCGTAAGTCCTCGTAATAACTTGTTAAGTTATTTACTATGTTTTTTGGTTCTAAACTTGAACTCTCGAATTGACTAAATTTCAAACAGTTATTCTGTTACTGAAGCTCGTCGCCTCAACTTCGCAAAAAATTCTCGTCTGGACACTTCTTGGTGCCAATCACAACGTCTTTTTTGCTCCTCAATTACTCGATTGCGTATTTTAATCACCTCATTCCAAGCATTAAAAGCATCTTCAGGCTTATTGAATTGCTCCATAGATTGAATCAGTGGTTGGATGAGATAATGACCTAATTTTGGATGGTAATTTAGATGTGCTTGCTCTTTTCCACCTAAAATATCTAATGGTATTGCTGGACCAATTACTGTAAAAGGGGCAGTGGCTCGCTCTTCAGCTTGCCAACCAGAGGGAATTTCTATACCTGGATCGCGTTCTGGTAAAAACAATCTAGCCAATGTCCAAGGTGTTAGTAGCAAAAAAATGCGCCAAATATCGGTGTGACGAAAGGCGCGAATTTCTATTGGTAAATTGTGATTTACCAATAGTTCGTTGACGAAATAAGTTCGATATAGTTCAGTGAAAACTTCAATTACACAATTTACCACTTGTTCATCATCTTTCTCTGTTTTCTCATAATCAAGTAGTTGCCAAGAAGACATGCGTTAAAACAACTCCTTCAATTTTATCCCTAATTGTTGATACAAGCGTAACTCGCTATTTTTTTGTAGATCATTAGCAAAATTAGGAACCCATTTAGCTAAATGCTCTTGCCATAATGTTTGGAAATTTTGATCACGGTTTTCAATATCTGAGGATTGAGAATTTTTCTGCTCTAATAAATAGGCAGCGCATTCTAGCATCATACCAAGATAATCTGCTGGTACACCGTCAACAGGTTCTAAATCAACAGATTGGTAAATTTGCTCAATTTGATTGCAAACTGGGCTATTCATAATCCCGTGAAGATAAACAGATTCAAATGGTGGACAACAGGTTTCAGGATAGCCATTTATAAACATTTGGGTATGTTCCGCTTGCCAATCTTCTAAAGATATCTGCTTCAATTCTTGCACTGACTCATATAACCAGTGATTTTCTTGTGCAATTTCTTCTAGAATCGCTAAACTATCTTTACTGGGCTTAGCAAGTAGCACCGCAAAAATACGTAATTGCTGTGGAGTGATGTTATTGGGTGACATACTTCCTCGAATGAATAAAGACCTGTCAGGTTTTAAAAACCTGACAGGTCTCTGTTGCATGGGTATATTAATTTTTGTGAGTTGCCTAACTGATGTTACGCATACTAGTAGTTCATCCTAGTTTACTTGCCATTGAATAATGGCTAGGCAATAGAGCTAGCACCTTATTAGTAGGAGCCAGTTCTAGTTTTAGCTCAGAATGTTGCCTAATAATATTCACCGCTGGATAAGGACGTTCATAAACACCAGCATACATAAAATAGTGGCGTAATAAATAACCACCACCAAGTACCAACACGGCGGCCAACACAATCGGTACTTTGCTACCACCCCATCCTTTAGTCACTCCTTTGAATTCAATCAAGAACGGTACGATAAGGCCAAAAACTACAAACCCAACAATCCAACCCATATCATTCCACAGAATTTGTGCGGTATGACGGGCAGATTCCAGACCAGAAGTAGTATACTCGAAAAACACGAAAATAATCATTAATTCAATACCAATGAGGATTACATCGCTGCGCTCATAAAAAACTCGTAGTTCGTGATCTTCTTCCTGTTTAATAGCTAGATAAAGTACCAATAGCAAAAAGGCTATTGCGGTAGAAAAAGCTGAAACTAGAAACAGCAGTGGTACACCTGGATTATGCCATAAAGCAACTGCTGGGAAAGATTGCAATAACAGTCCAGTATAAAGAACCGTACCAAAAGCATTGATAACCGCTAACCAACCGATGAGCTTATGGAGTTTTAGAGATAATTTACCCAACCAGTTAAACCAGCCGAGAATAGTCCCAACTACTGGCATTTCTGTCCAAAACTTTGTTTCCAGTAGGTAAGGTAAAGTATAAATTATACTCCAAACCAGCATCCACACGATGAATTGGGTACCCCATGCAATCCAAGCATCTGGTTTCGTTATCAATATCATCGGATTAAGCACATTAATGACAGCCCAATGATCAAGCAAATGAATAAATAACATTAATGAGCCAACACTCAACATAATAAATGCCGATATATTTCCCCATACCACCAACTGTTTATGGGGTTTAAAATACATATTGGTTAGACAACTAACAACAACAGCGGCTCCGCCTAAACCACCTAAAAACAGGTAAATAGCAATCCACCATGTCCAAACATTTTGGGTTGAGTAAAACATGCCTTCCATTATGTTGTCCTCTCTATGTCGCTGATATAAAAAACATTTGGTCCTGTACCTAGATGTGCCATCAGAGGTTTCGCTACCCCAGTTTTAACTAATTTAGCCACTTCATCATTAGGATCATTCAGATCGCCAAACATCCTTGCTGAACCAACACAGGTTTCTACACAGGCTGGTTTCAATCCTCTCATTACCCTATGGGCACAGAATGAACATTTATCTACACTAGGACGAGTACGGTAATGTAGTTCCCCAAAAAATTTATCGCCTTGTTCTAGATCATCAGATGTTACATCATAACGGGCATCATAAGGACATGCCATAACACAGGCACGACAACCCATACACAGTTCATCGTCTACCAAGACAATACCATTATCCAATTTATGAGTAGCACCAGTTGGACAAACACTCATACAAGGTGGATTATCACAATGGTTACACAAACGTGGGAAAAAACGCCGCCGTACATCATCATCAGTACTAGTGCCAATTTCCATGTCGTGAACATAAGTGCGCCATTTATTATCCCACACTGGCGTTTGATTCTCCAACGCGCAAGCCGCCATACAGGCATTACAGCCAACGCAAGTATTTAGGTCAATGACCATCGCATAATGTGGTGTATTAGCCATAATCTGTCTTCTCCTGTTGTCTCATTAAGCCTTAGCAATACGGATGGTAAATTCCTCAGAACGGAATCCTGCCACCACTGGCTCAACATTATGAGGAATTAGCTTGTTAGTTGCTGTCCCCCCCATCGCATAGCTATGAGTCAATTGCGGATTTTCCACCCCAAAAGCTGAATGGAGGAATAAAGTATCTGAACGTACTTTGCGCGTTACATAAACATGACCCTCAGCTTCTTGACCAGACAAGCTATTTTTCAATTTGATCTTATCACCTGATTTAATACCCAACTTCGCCGCCCTATCAGGATGAATCCAAACACCAGTATAAATATCTTTCTTCCAGGTATTAATAGCAGCTAACACTGGATTATTACTATTGGTAGAAGCATAAGACACCGTCGGCACTTTACCATAAGCAAAGTAGAATTCATCAGGATCTAAAGCTTGATCCATTGTCTTATCTTCACGACATTCTGCTGCTATAGGTGTTGCTAAGACACTAAAATTGGGGGCAGTAAAGCCTTGCGAACGTAACATATCAAACAAGCTACTGAAAAATTCAATACGTCCACTAGCAGTAGTAGTCGGCAATTTATGGGGAACCCCATATTCTTCTATAATCTTGTGCCAGTCCTCCTCATGGTAAACACCCTTTTCTCGCAAAGTCTTGTCTAAATGCTCTGGCGTAGTGAGCAATTTTTTTGCCGTTTCGATCAAGCCCACTTTACGGCAAGCTTTGCTAAACGGACTCTTCTGTCCTGCCGCTTTCAGGCGCTCCCATTCCGCTTTAGTCGCTGCTGCGGGTAATCCCGTCAAAGCCTCAATCATTCCAGCAAACTTATCGAAAGCACCGTCTTTACCACTAATTATTTCGGTTAATTTAAGCAGGACATCGGGTATTTCTTCTGAATCATATAGTGGCTCAATAGCAGCATAACGGGTAGTTACAGCTAAATCTTGATTAACCCCATTAGCATAAAAGGTAGGTTCATCTCGTTCCAAATAAGTACTGTGTGGCAAAATGACATCAGCATAAGGAGTAGTGTCTGACGGTAGTACATCTAATGCAATCACCAGCTCGAGATTGTCATTTTTCATCATATCCTTCCAGTAAGTATCAGGATAATAATGACGCACAGGATTAGCCGCATTGACAAATAAGGCACGAGTGAGATAGGGTTTACCTTTCCATTTCACTTTACCCTCTACTGATTCTTTCATACCTTCATCCGCCAATACGGGTAAAGCAACGCCTTGCTTGCCTTCAGCCCTTTGTTGTTTAGAGTAAGCCCAAGCCCAACCCGGATGACCATGTGAAAATGTTTTTTCACTGGAGAATGCATTAACAACAAAAAGGGCAAAATCCATACCTACTTTAGTCGCCATTGGCGCACCGACATCATCCCGACCTGCTTTTTTTGCTTCAACCTGAGCCGCAAGTTTATGATGAAATTCACCACTTAAAATCCAGCCACCCTCTTTATCAATCCCACCATTTAAAACTTGAATCATAGCCTGAACGCGGCGTGTCATCATGATATTACCAAAGCGCGCACCATGCCAACCTGGATCAATAATTGCTGGCCGACTCGTAGCAAATTCAGTACTAATGCGACGGATAGTATCGGCTGGAATACCAGTAGTTTTTTCAGCCCATTCTGGTGTACAGTGCTTAATTTCCTCAAATTGAGCCTGTAAAACTGTGAGAACTGGCCGACCTTCCCCAGCTAAACCAGCGGGAACCTTGAGATCTGCTGGTGCATAAAGGCTTGGGCAAAAGGTTTTACCGTTTATATCAGTACGATTGTAATTAGTATAGGCTGGTAAGATATGAATATCCGAAGTACCCTCCCATACAACCGCAGGCCGTCCTTCACTATCCTTAACTAATTGCCATTGGCCAGCATCATCTTTATAAACCAAAAATGGCATATTGGTACGAACTCTTAGAAACTCCGCATCATAATATTTTTTCTCAAGCATTTCCCTGAGCATCGCCAGACAAAAATCTAAATCCGTCCCAGGCCGAATCGGTATCCATTCATCAGCTTTGGAAGCGGTTTCTGATATGCGGGGGTCTAAAACAACAACTTTGGCACCATTCTTAATGGCTTGAGTAAAGCGCACCACACGACAAGTTGAAACACCTCCAATGGAAGAATTATTGCCCACATAAAGGATATATTTGGCATTATCATAATCAGGCAAAATTTCATCATGGACATTAAAAGTACCAGTAACCGAATCTGTGCCTAAATGTCCCGTAGTTACACAGTGTTGCATTGGCGATGCCACGATATTCGGTATGCCATTAGCCACTGCAAAAGGCACTGACCAACTCATGTAAAATATACAAGAAGTCCAACCGCCTATCAAAGTCCATTCCCACGGTTGAATTTTTTCGCCATTTTTAGGTTTATTTACCTTATTGTCAATATATTGCCAAGCTTCTTCCCAAGAAACTTCACGGAATTTCCATTCACCTCGCTTAGAACCTTCTACTCGAATTAATGGCTTTTTAAACCGATCTTTATCGTAAGTTTGGCGTACCCCAGCTTGACCACGAGCACACATTTTGCCCCGATTCAGAGTTGAATGTGGATTACCATCAAGCTTCTCAACTCGTTTAACACCATTTCTAGTACGGGAAGTTACCTTGACATTACACAAAGATGAGCAGAAATTACAAATTGTGTAACTGACTTCTTCTTTGTCAACATTGAGTAATTTTTCTGGTTGTTGCTTACTAAACAACGTATTAGCTTTTAACAAACTCAGTCCAGCAGCACTAGCACCAGTGGTTTTCAAAAAGGTGCGTCGGGATAGTTTTGGGAATTTCCAGGCCATAATGTTTCTCCTTCATCATTTTAACAATTTTTCTTGAAGAGTGACCTATCCTATTTAAGTATTTGTATGCAATGAAAAAGCTATTTTTATTTTACCATCCTTTAATAACATACTGAAATACTTAAACTTTAATCAAACCTAATTCATACTTAACAAGTAAACTATTTTTATAAGTAGCCTTCTTATTGAAGTCCAAATATAAATAAATATGCTTAGAATTTGTGGGAACTGATATCGCTCGTTCTTTAGTCTTATTAATGTTAGTAATCTTAATTTATTTATACTGCACAAGGTTAGAATTTGGACTTTTTTTTTAATCCCCTCTCAATAGGGGAAAAAGTCTTCTCTTCCTTTCTTGAGAGGAGTCCTCTTGATAGATAGGAGTCAAAAAATTTAATTACCATGTGTAGTATAAAAAGAAATCATCAATAAGCAGGACATATATTATTTATATAATAGAAAAAAGTAAAGGATTATTTATATAAGTTGATAAAAATACTAATGTATTTTCAATAACTAATACAATTTATACAACTTATTTTAGTATAAGTAATAAACTTAACTATTTGAATTGAATCATTTTTTAAAATAAAAACTTAATAATTTTATTATATTACAATATAATAATTGAATTATTACAATAATAATGTTGTTGAATCTTAGAGAAATAATAAATATAATAAATAAATTATATTTATAGATTCGACTTGTCTGAAAATAAATACCTGATGGGAGATACGCTTAGATCAAAAACTCCTATATTAAATAGTTTAAATTCACAAGCTGGATGGGGTGGGGGTAAGTACGGGGT
>JALWSU010000204.1 GCA_026993485.1 Thiotrichaceae bacterium
CCAGCACTAGACGAAGAGGGAAAGATTGTTGGTATAAATGTGGCTACATCAGGTAATGGTATAAGCTTTTTAGTACCAGCTGAATATTTAACAATTGTGCTAGATCGTTTACAAGAGAATAACTACAAGCCAATTGATGACCGCTTTGCGCACAGCGCCAAGCAAATCATATCAAACTCCAAAAAACTGGTTAATAAAATGCTTCATAGCAAATGGAGCGGTACTAAAATTGGTAAATTAATCGTGCCAGCAGAGCTTGATAAATCACTGCGTTGTTGGGATGCGAGCCGCACACCAAAGAAAGATGATTTGTTTCGCACCTATTTTACTCGTTGTTCAAATGAAGATAATATTTTTATTTCATCACGCTTAAATGTTGGCACTATTAACTATGAATATATGTGGTTAGAGACAGAAAAACTAAGCCCAACACGTTTTTATCGCCGCTATGAAAAAGTAAATAGCAGTGTAATCGGTAGTCGTGCAGGAAAGAGAGATGTAACCAACTTTTCTTGTCATACAGACTTTACGAATATTGCCTCGCAAGATTTTAAAACCACGGTTTGTCGTCGTGACTATTTAAAATATGATGGCTTGAGCGATATGCTTTTCACTACTGCAATGGTGGGTAAAAAGGATACTGGTTTCTTGTTTAATTTAGACTTTACAGGCACTGATGCAAAAGCTGCTTTAGCATTGTTCACACGTATGTTGGAGACGTTCAAATGGCAAAAGTAATACTCGAAACTATCCAGCGAGGCGTACATCGTTATCATAAAATTGAATCATTTCCGGTAACGATTGGGCGCGCATTTGATAATGATATTATTTTGCAGGATACAACAATTTCTCCACACCATTTGAAGATCACTAATGACAATGATGGCTATCAGATAATTAACTTAGCCAATGAGAATGGCACAAAGATAAACCGCAAGAAAATAGATAACAGTCCTCAAGAAGTAACTCTGCCTGTTAATTTTCAGATTAGTAATTTAAAAGCTCGTTTACTTTCTACCGATATGGCGGTTGAAAAAACACATATACAAGATTGTAGCGGTTATTTTTGTATTTTTTCCAGCCCTATTTGGGCATTCTTATTATTATTTACAACAATTGGATTATTCTTTTTAGAGCGCTACTTTGTAACACCTGTTGCTAAAGAGCCGCTTTACTATTTGAGTAATGTATTGCCATCCGTTTGGATTATGTTAGGTATTGCTGTTGCTATTGCGGGGGTCAGTCGATTATCAACGCACCGCTGGGAGATTATCCCTGCGATTAGTATTGCATCATTAATATTTTTAGTACCACAGTTATTTGATTATATTGGTCATTATTTATCTTATTTGTTTACTTCAGATGCGCTGGGTGGTTGGGTGAAAAATTCAGCCCGTTTTTTAATTATTCCTGCACTATTGGCTGTATTTATCGTCAAGACTATTCATTCAAAATGGTTGCCTGCACTAGGTGTTGCTGTCTTGGTTTATTCCCCTTTTTT
>JALWSU010000205.1 GCA_026993485.1 Thiotrichaceae bacterium
GCTTTAATCCACAATGTTATGATTAATAATCATGAACTTAACTAATTTAGCTAATTTACAAGAACAATGGGCGACACAGGTTATTATTTCGCCAGACAACGCGGGTTATGTGCCAGAATCTGAGGATGTGATTTTTAGTTTAGACATCCAATATGTGGGCGATATCGCTTTTGTTGCCTTAGATGTACAAAGTTATTCTGGTGAAATTATTGGCACTTATGTTGACCGAACTCATGTTAAAATGCCTTATGTTCCACAATTTTTCTGTTTCCGCGAGGGGCCGCCCCTTTTGAAAATCGTCAAAAAAGTACAACAGCATTTTAAGCTAAGACCCAATGTTTTGATAGTTGATGGACATGGCATTGCTCATCCGCGTAGCTTTGGCGTGGCTTGCTGGCTAGGGGTACAAACAAATTTGCCTACGATTGGCTGCGCTAAACAAACCCTACTGGATTATCAAGGTATTTTAGGCGAACAACGGGGGAGTACTTTATCGGTTTACTTAGGAAAAAAAGAAGTAGGAAAAGTATTACGCACACAAAAAGCTGTGAAGCCTGTCTTTGTGAGTGTAGGACATAAAATGAATCTGATAACAGCGACAGAAATGATTTTAAACTTAGCCAGCCGTTATCGAATTTGTGAACCGCTGCGACGTGCTGATCAGGCTGCAAGGGCTTATGCAAAAGGAAAAAGTATCAAAGCTGAAGCTTTAGCTTCAAACCTCCAAGGTTTCCAAAACCTCGGAGGTTTAAACTGAAATTATTTTTACTATATAATTATTTTGAACTTTTAATTTCAAATTTAATAAGGTGGATAAAATATGTCACGATTTAAAATCACTTTCTTAGGATTCATACTAAGTAGCATGACTATTGTGGTAAGTGCTGCGGTTACAGATACTGAATGGAAGGTTGGGACTCAGTGTTTAGAAGCGGCTGGATTGCCGCCGCATAAATTGTTGTGCATGGGAGTTAATAAAAAGCAGTTAAAAGCTATAATGAGAGCTGGATTTCTGATTGGTACTAAAACTCGGCAACCTTGGTGCAATCTCATTGATAAGCTTGGATTGCGAGCTTCGGCAAAGGATGCTCGTGGTAAAGAGGGCATGGCTGAATGTGAGGCTAACGATAATTATGCTCGTGCCTTTAAGCGTGGCAGCGAAGTGGTGCGCTGTATGACACAGAAAGTGTTTGCAGATTATAACCAATGGGGGGCTTTAGCTACGCACTTGTATTATTGTGGTGAGTTGGATAGTAAAGGTGATTGTGTTGCAGCTGTGGAAATAGCTAAGCAACTTCGAGGTAAGGAGCCTGATTGTAAACTGACAGGTAGTTTGTGGCGGTGGACACAAGGTTTAGATTACGCCAGGATTTCTCTTGATTCTGTGTATGAGGAGCATTGTCTTATAACACCAGAAAAAATGTTGTCTTATTGCGAGTCGGTACTTGGTGATAAAACTCAATGCCAGTCATTGTATGGTAAATCTAAATAATAACTTTAGGAAAAATACTTATGAAACAGTTTGTTATTGGAGTAATACTCACTATTTTTGCTATGCAATTGGTGCAAGCTGCGAACATTTGTGATGCTAAGATAGCCTTAGCTAATGCCCGTTTAAATTTGATGATGATGGTTATGTCAACTGATAAAGCTGAGCAAGATGAACTAAAAATCGAAATTGATAAAGCTAGTGTTGAGCTTGAAAGAGTGCTTAAACTTATGCTTAGGGATGAAAACCGTACTGATGATGCTCAACTTACTACTTTACAGAAAACTTGGGCTAAGTTTAAAAATACTCGTGAGACTGAAATTATTCCTGCGATTCGTGCTGGTAATAATGCCAAAGCTATGCAGATAGCAATAGGTATCCAAGCAAAGCGCATGAGGCTTATGAATCACTTAATTCAAATGCTGAATGGGGATAATTGTAATTAATTAGTAGGGGCAATCTATTGTGGTTGCCCTTTTTTATTTCAGTTACTGAGGATAAATATAATAATGCCAAAAATTTTAATTAAATTTACCATTGCCGTTTTTATCCTTTTTACGCTTGTAGCTTGTTATGAGTCTAAGATGAAACAAGAAGGTGAGCAGGCTGTAAATGCTTTTGTGGAGGAAATGAGTCCAGAATTAGCTAGAAAAATTAAACAAATTAAAACCGAAATTGCCCTTACTGAAGACAAAATCCAGAAATTATCTGAACTAAAGCTCAAACATCCAAATTATGCTGATACCATAGAAAATTCTCGTAGAAAGTGGCAAGTATTACAAAATAAGCTCAAACATAGCTTGAAAGAAATTCAAGAGGTTGTAGAAAGTACTTATGTAATGTATGAATTGAATAAAATCGAAGGGGGTAATCAATTTAACAAAATATCTGATACTTTGCTAAGTTCTGCTGATTCGGTGTTAATGTCTGCTAGTGCTTCCAAAAATGCGATTGAACAAGCTTTAAATGAGGTAGAAAATCAAGTAGCTGAAGTCCATATAACTACGCCTAAATCTCAGCAGAAGGTTTTTGAGGATAAAGCTTTTCTTTGTGAGGCTAATACTTATCTGGCGACGATTCGTTTGAATTTGACGATGATGCTTATTTCAACAGATAAAACGGAGCAAGAGGCTTTAATGGTGGAGATTGATAAAGCTAGTACAGCGTTTGAAAAAACAATTGTGGCGGCTAAACTATCGACTTTAAAAGAAATTTGGGTGAGATTTAAAACTACCTATCAAACTGAAATTTTGCCTGCTATTCGTGTTGGCAAGAATGATAAGGCTTCAGAAATCGCTGCTCTTCAAGCAGAAAATCTGAAAAAAATGAAGGGTTTTATTGAGAATAATTGTGATTAATTGGAGGATTTGATGCTTGTTAGAGTATTCGTTGTTTTTCTGAGTTTCTTAGTTTCAGCTTGTAATAATGATAGTTCTGAATCATTGCCCATAACACAATTATCTATTTCTACTACAGAAATAACCGAAACAGCTAAAATACAACCAGATAATTCTACTGGATTAAAAGGAACTGATGCTAATAATAACGGCATCCGTGATGATATTGATGAATTAATTGAGCAGAAGTTTGCCAAAATTCCTGATTTAAAACGTGCTGCTGAACAAGAAGCTCTGGCTTTACAACAATTTATGGAAGCCCAAACTAAGGAGGAAGCTTTAAAATTTGCTGAACAAATTGGACGTGCAACTAGTTGCTCTTTTAAAATTTTATCCCATCCAGTACGTGATTATGAAATCAGACAAGCACTATCTAGGGAACTAGAAGCTTGGACAACTAATACCAAAGAACGCTTAATCAAATATTTAGAATCTAACAAACTTATTAGCGGCGCATATTTTATGCAAGCAGTTGAGCCAGTATGTGATTTCGATTTTAGTGCATTTGTTTCGGTTAATAATTGTGAATTAGAAGACTTTCGGCTAGTGTTTGTAAATGGGGAGTTAACGAGTATTAAACAAGCTTTTACTGCTAAAAATGAATTAGCTCTAAGTTTAGGTAATAGCTATGCAAATCAATCAATAAGCTATGATTTAGCTTATAATTATTCAGCTGACGCATTTGAAAATTTGTTGGAGTCAGCAAATCCGCGTCATTGGTATGTTGAATTAGCGCGACTGGTTTATAATTGGAAGTATAAAATTAATGCTTCTGAATTAAATGAGCAGGTTGAAAAATACCGTGAGGCTATATTGCAAGGACAAAAAGTGTTAGTTGTTTCACATTCGCAAGGGAATTTTTATATTAACCTAGCTAGACAAATGCTTGCTAACCAGCAACCAGCGATTCCGATGACAAGCTTTGGTATATTTGCGGTAGCAACTCCAGCCAATAATGTTGGAACTAAACAGAGTCCTTATTTGACGAATCACCTTGATATAATTAGCTTAGTACCAAGTGCTTTATCTGTAAATTGGATTTTGCATAGTTCAGAAAATGGTAGAGTTATTGATAATCTTGGTTCAATTCTAGCTCATAGTTTTACTGAGACTTATTTATCGCCACATTATGATATTCGTGCGGAATTTCTCTCAGCAATTCAGCAAGAATTAAAGCAATTACAAACTCCTCCACAAGTGGTAAAAACTGGTTCAATTACGGTAACTTTAACTTGGAATCTGGAAACTCAAAATGATGTTGATTTGCATATTTTGGAGCCAAATCAAACTCATGTTTATTATGGCAATAAAAAGGGTAATAGCGGTTATTTGGATGTTGACAACACAGATGGTTTTGGGCCTGAACACTACTATACTGATTGTAAAAAGTTACAAGTTGGAGAATATTTGGTAGGAGTAAATTATTACAATGATTCTGTGAATCCCACCCGAGAAGTTACAGCAACGGTAACTATTTCAACTCCTGGTTCGACGAGAACTTTTATAACTAAGCTAGATAAGATTAATCGAGTTAATCGAGCTAGTTCCAAGATTAGGAGATTAGCTAAAATCCTTGTTGAGCGAAATCAGGCTGGCAGATTGAAATTTCAGATTATTTTACTATAAATTATTGGTTTATGTACTGAATCAGAAATTATTTAAGATATTGGAGTCCAAAGCTTTAGCTTTGGCTGGTTTCCAAAGCTAAAGCTTTGAACTCCAATATCATTTGTGGTATAGCGTTACCCGATTTAGTTAAGTACAAACCTGCCAGGTTTTTAAAACCTGGCAGGTTGGTACGCTGTATTTTATACAAACGGGTAGTGCTATATTAAGCCATGAAAACGAGTACAGCGAATGTCAGACAACGAATAAAAACTGTTACAAATCATCAGCTAACTGATTGTTTTTTTGTTATTAGTTGTCTGAGATTCGTTGGTACTTATGTACCAAACCATGAATTTTAAAATCTATTGGAGTCCAAAGCTTTAGCTTTGGCTGGTCGCCCAAAGCTAAAGCTTTGGACTCCAATATCTTAGATAATTTAGCGAGAGTGCGCTGGAGCGTGGGAACTAGAGTGCGTAACATCAGTTATTAAGGGACATCTTAATGATAACGACGTAAAGCCTCAATCCTATCTTCAAGTGGGGGATGGCTCATAAATAAATATTGAATGAAGCTGGTTGCATTACTACCATGAATACCAAAGGCAGTTAATTGTTTTGGTAAAGCAGAATCATTGTGTGCTATCTGAAGCCGTCGTAAAGCTGCGATCATTTTATATCCACCTACTAGTTTCGCTGAACCTTCATCAGCGCGAAATTCACGTTGCCGCGAAAACCACATCACTATAATACTAGCAAGTATGCCTAAGACTAATTCTGCAATAATCGTGGTTATAAAATAACCTATTCCATATCCTTCTTCGTTTTTAAAGATAGCACGATCAATAATTTGTCCAATTACTCGTGCAAAAACAATCACAAAAGTGTTCACTACTCCTTGAATTAGAGTTAATGTAATCATATCGCCATTGGCAATATGGCTAATTTCATGCGCTAACACTGCTTCTATTTCATCTTCATTCATAGTTTGAAGCAAGCCCATGCTTACAGCTACAAGTGCATTATTACGATCCATTCCTGTCGCAAAGGCATTCATATCTGGAGAGTCATAAATAGCCACTTCTGGCATTCCAATACCAGCAGCATTAGCTTGACGTTTAACAGTATTAAATAGCCATTGTTCAGCAGCATTGCTGGGTTCGGTTATTACTTGCGCCCCTGTAGCCATTTTTGCCATTGATTTGGACATGGCTAATGAAATAAACGCGCCTCCCATACCAATAAATGTTGCCACAATTAGGAATGCTCCCATGTTTGTGACACCAAATATTGAGAGTGTGATACTAAGTACTATCAAGACAGCAAGATTGGTTGTTAAAAATAATACGATTGTTTTCATAATTGATTTTTAGTGTAAATGATGTTACGCACTCTCGTTCCCACGCTCCAGCGCACTCACTTATACATCAGTTAGATTGTCATTTCGACGTCAGCGGATAAATCTTAAAGCCAGTAAAGATAAAGATTTCTCCGCTGATGTCGAAATGACAATTTTAGGACTTACGCATTGACAAACTATTTTTTTTATTTTCTCTTGGAGCGAAGCGAAGCGAAGAAGCTTTAGCTTTGGACTCCAACTCAGTTCCAAATTTTAACAGTTTGTTTTTCTTAAAAAAACATAAAAAACGTCTGCTATCAGTGCGTAAGTCCTAAATTTAACTTATGTATAAGTGAGTGCGCTGGAGTGTGGGTACTAGAGTGCGTAATATCAGTTAGTGTAATTTAGAATTTAGAATAAAAATTTC
>JALWSU010000206.1 GCA_026993485.1 Thiotrichaceae bacterium
TCTAAGCCGCCAAACTTTCTAACTGCCATTTCAAGCGCATTTTGGATACTTTCTTCTTGTGTAACATCACAGACTACGCCTAAAATGCTTTTATTCTTAAACAATGTGGTGATGTTTGGATTTGAATCTAAAGCAACAACTACGGCACCTTGAGCTTGTAAAACTTCTACGCAAGCTCGCCCGGTATCGCTGGCTGCTCTGCTGACTATTGCAATTTTGCCTTGCAAAGGTGGATAACTGTCTTCTTTGCGGAGTTTTATTTGTTCTATTTCTCGGTATTCGACTTTGAAAATGTCCGATTCTGATAACGGTTTCCAACCTCCTAGTAGTTCCGCTATTTGAATCGCTTGGATGGTTTGAGTCTTGATATCAGAAATAATTTTTACTTCTTTTAAACTGCGACCGAAACTGATGATGCCAAATCCGGGCCAAATTGCCCAACAGGGGGCAGGATTTAAGCATTTCAATTTTCCATTTGTGTGGCGTTCAAAGTATTCGCAATAGGCTTTTGCATAGCGAGTAATATCTTCTTCAGGATTTTCGCCAAGAATAACTGGTATGCGTTTCGTGAAAATAACTTGTCCAGGGGTTAAAACTCCGCGAGTGGCTATGGAGCTAACATCTGGACGATTGGAGAAATTTACTGAGGCTGGGCTTGTATCTAGTTGTGCAATTATCGCAGCTCCTTTAATCTCACTCACTTTATTACGGATAGTCGCTAATTTGAATAAATCTTCTTTTGGCTTAAGTTTGGCAGGTGGTGGAGCTAGTATAGCTCCTTGTTCTTCTAGGTAATTTTCTGCTTGGGTAACCAATTTTATCATTAATTCATAACTGGTTTTGGCATCATTAGCAAATGTAAATAGTCCATGATTCATTAATATCAGCCCATCTATTTGCTTCCAATCAATATCTCGTGTCAAGTTATATACAGTTTTTGCCAAAATTAATCCCGATTCTACACAAGGAATAATAACAACTCGCTTGCCATATATTTGACGAATCCGCTCCTCGCCTTTATCAGTATTAGTAATTGTGACAACTGCATCTCCGTGAGTATGATCGACAAATTTAAATGGGATAATAGCGTGTAAAATGGCTTCTTCTGAGGGATTGGGGGCATTGGGATTAATTAAGGCAGCGCGTTGAGCTTGTATCATTTCACTATCTGTTAATTTGTTTAATTTTACCATGTTTTTTAATGCCTCTAATTTGACTGGAGCAAATCCAGCCGCTTCAATGGTAGCTAAATCCCAGCCACTGCCTTTGATATATAAAATTTCCTCAATTTCTCCAAATAAATTAGTCATTTTTACCTTAACTGAGGTATTTCCGCCACCATGTAAAACTAAGGCTGGTGATTGTCCTAACAGGCGAGAGCTATATACTCGTAATTCTAAATCAGTTTTGCATTTATTCGCTTGTTCATTGTTCCAGAAACTTTTCATAATTTGCGCTCTAGTAGTAAATATGGTTTATAATATCTAACTTATCATTTTTTCTTAAAACTTAAGGTATCAGCTAATGCACCTAGAACTAAATATCCATTTTCCTGATTCTCAACATATTATTGTTAGTCTCAATACTGATAATGGGCGTGAAGAAACGGATTTGTTGGATTTTTCCTCGCCGTTTTCTGAAACGGATTTTAAAAAAATTCGTTGGTATTTGGAAAATTACGCAACTGAATATAGTACTGATATAGACTTTAATAGTGCAAATAGCATTGCCAAAAAGCTACCTTTAGTTGGTAATGTATTGTTTAATAAAGTCTTTGCAACGCGACAGGCATTGCGTCTCTTTAAAAAATTTAGAGATCAACACGAACTGGGGCGTTTAGTGACTATTACTGCTGATGATCCCGCAATTTTATCCTTACCTTGGGAACTCTTGCATCCAAGTAGTAAGGGTGGTCATTTTTTGATTAATGAAATGCCGCGTATTTCGATTCGTCGTCGCACTCATGGTAAAAAAGCTTTTGAAATCAAGCCTAAAAATCATATACAGGTTTTATTTATTGTAAGTAGGCCAAAAAATGTGGGGCATGTGAATCCGCCTGCTAGTGCTCAGGTAGTGTTAAATGCCTTGGGCAAAAATCAACGGGTGACAGTGGAATTTTTGCGTCCTGCCACTTTAAAAAATTTAAGAGAACGATTAAAAAATCAAGACTTACCTCATGTAGATGTTGTCCATTTTTATGGGCCTAGTCGTCAAGATGCTAGTTTAATCGAAGCGGCGAAAGCTGATTTGCAATTGTTACCAGCCACTTTAAAAACTGAGGCTAGTAATCTCGAATTGACTAAGGATACAACTTATTTATTTTTTGAAAAAGATAATGATGATCCTTTTATAGTCCCTACTCCCTTGTTTGCGAATTTGCTAAATCGTCATCAAGTGCCATTAGTAATTTTATCTGCTTGTCGCTGGGCTAGAGTTGGACATAAGGAAGATGTTGATAGCGTAGCAGCGCAATTGTCAGAAAATGGGATTCCTTTTGTTTTGGCAATCCGTTATTGGATGTTAAAACCAGCTATACAAATTTTATTCCAAACATTTTATCAAGGATTAGCGCAGGGTAAAAAAATTGGTGTGGCTTTGCATACGGCGCGATTAGCTCTGTATGAGAAAAATGAACGTCGAGAGATACTCTCTAAAAAAGGGCGGTTTAAAATCAATTTGTATGATTGGTTTTCGCCAGCTCTTTATCAATTGGGACAAGATGCGGCTTTGTTGACTTCAGTTAAATCTGAAGATTTAAGCAAGCCTATAGAAGTAAACCAATTTCGTTCTAATAATTTACCAATGCCTCCCCGTACTGGTTTCTTTGGACGAGGCCCGCAATTATGGGAATTTGAACGCAGTTTTATGTGTGGTAAGCGGCGTTTTATTCTTAGCAGTTTTGTTGCTGGGCAGGGTAAAACCTGTTTAGCCCAAGAAGCTGGGCGTTGGTTACAGGATACTGGTTTTTTTAAACGAGTAGTATTTATTGATTTTGCTAATTCTCAAGGGCTAAATCCTGTTAGTGTTGCGGTGAGTGCTATTGCTAATGTGTTACAGAAAAATTTATTAGATGTTGATGCGGTTACTCAAGCCTTGCGTCGTATTCCGACTTTGTTAATTTTTGATAATGTCGATGCTTTAGCTACAAGCACTGAATCTATCCCTAGTCTCCCTACAGAGAAAGTTGAGGCAAAAACTGAGCCACAATCATTGATTTTGGAAGATTCTATTTTTGATGATGATGGGCTACCTAAACTGATTCTGGAATCTGAAACGGAAACTAAGGGAAGCAGTCCCCAACTCGTCCTTGACGATGATGCTGAACCTGATAATCAGGAGAATACTTTTTCATTTGAAATGTCTGAGCCACTGGCTGAAAAGCAGGAGGAGGAGCTTGAGGATGCTGCGGAGCAAGTTCAGGAAGATGGATTAAGCCAACTCCTTGAAGCTGCTCAAAAATGGGCACAAGCTGGACAAAGCGGTGTTATTTTCATCACGCGGAATCCTAATTTTAATCTGCTTACTTTTTCAGATAAAGGCAGTATAGGAAAATTATTCCTAGATAATTTGGATAAAAACGAAGCTTTGGATTATTTTGAAGCCTTAATGATTTTATCTCCTAAGCCAAGCTTAGGAATGCCAAAACGGGCTGAGGTAGAAACCTTATTTGAAAAAGTTAGTTATCATCCTTTATCTATCAATATGTTAGCTTTTGCTCTCCAAAACGAGCCAGTAGAAACTGTAACCAAGCGTTTAGAGAAGTTCTTAACTCAAGATTCTAAGGATAATCCAGAACATTCTTTACAAGCTTCACTGAAGCTGTTTTTTGAGCAATTGGAGCCAACATTACGTCAACATTTGCCTAAATTGGGAGTATTTAAGGGCGGTGCATTTGAAAATGTTTTACAAGCCATTACTGAAATTCCTCAGAATATTTGGCAACAGTTACGCCAAGCTTTAGAATCGGTTGGCTTGATTCAAGCGGAAAATTTGGACGGTGTGAAAGTACCTTATCTAAAATTTCATCCGACATTGGCACCAATATTATGGACTGATTTATCCTCACAAGAACAAGAGCAGTTGAAAGAGCGTTATAGCAACGGCTATCGTGAGTTTTCTGAGTTTTTATATAATTTAGATAATCCTTATCAAGCGCATTTTATTGAACAAAGAGAATTGCCTAATTTGCTACAAGCTGTCTATGAATCCTTAGAGAAAGGTGAAGAATGGGCTAAGAGTTTAGCGGAACAGGTGCAATCATTCCTTGCGGACTTTGGTTTAAAAAGTGATGATCAGAAATTCGTTGAACTCACACAGCAAAAGGACTCAAGTAAGTGTAATTGTGATTGGGATTGGGATTGGTTAAAGAAAAAAACGGATGAAGCGGATCAGTATTATATCCGTTGCCAGTATTTAGAAGCGCAAGAAGCTTATGAGGATATTTTAGAAGCCTTAAAAGACCAACAACCTAATTATGATAGTTCAGTTGCCTTGGGATGGATAGGCCGCTGTATGGCAGAACATGGCGAACTTGATGAAGCAATTGAGCGTTTCAAGAAAACTTTGAGGGAACTGGGAGAATTAGAACCGTCTCCAAAAGTGGAACGACAAAAGGCGACGATACAATCCTATTTAGCAGCAGTTTTGAAAGAAAAAGGTGATACTAGTGCTGCTATGACTGCTTATGAAAAGGCTATCTCGATGATGAAAGCCATTCAAGATCAGCATCAAGAAGCAGTTATGGAAACCGAATTAGCTACCTTGCTAATGTCGCAAGGTGAATTAGTCAAAGCTGAACGATTCTTACATCATGCTTTAGGTTTGTTTAAAAGCTTGAATCAACCAGATTTTGAAGCTGATACATTGTCTAATTTAGGCGAACTCTATGCCAAGGCGAAACAGTGGAAAGCGGCAATTCAGGCACATACTAAGGCAGCGAATTTGTATGAAGAACAAGAATTGTTTAGTAATGCGGCTGAAAACTGGACAAAATTGGCGGAAATCAATGAAACCCTTGGTAATAAGCAGGAAACCGAGTTCGCTTATCAAAAGGCGATCAAATGCTATCAGGCAATAATTGAGAAAGATGTTGATGAGTCGATATTTATGGAAACTTATGAACATTTAGCTGAAATTGCCGAAAAGCTAAATGATACTGTTCAAGCTGAAAAATACCGCCGCTTAGCTCAACAGTCGCCACAAGCTACTACAACGACTACAACCCAGTGCCCATATTTAGAGAAACATCAGCAGTTTATTGATGCCGTAGTAGCAACGGTGGGACATCCTGGGCTTAGGGCGCAATTAGATACTATGCTGGAACAACGGGAAAGCAAGGGTTGGCATAAATTGGTTGCTGCTATTCGTCGATTATTGAATGGCGAAAGAGATGGAGATAAGTTAGCTAAAAGCGAGGGCTTAGATGCTGAAGATGCTAGCATTGTAAATGAAATTCTATCTCGACTGGAAATTGTGAAAGATAAAGAAATGTCGTTGCTGTAAGAAAAGATTGCTTAAATGAGGGCAATCAATTGTCTCTACCAACGGGGGCAATGCCATTCAGTTCAGCCAAACCTGACAGGTTTTCAAAACCTGTCAGGTTTTTTGCCGTTGGAATTTCAAAGACCTCCGAGGTTTTCAAAACCTCGGAGGTCTGATTTGAAGGCTTAACTTAATGGCATTGTACCAACGGGGGCAATTTCTTTTGGTTGCCCTTAACTTATTTTTTTAACATTGGAGTAATTTAATAATGCCTATTGAAGTTAATGGAAAATCAATTGAAACGGATTATGAGAATTTTTTGGTTGATCCGAGAGATTGGAATGAAGATGTCGCTAAAGAATATGCGCGACTAGAGGGATTGGAACTGACAGAAACGCACTGGAAAGTCATAAAATTCATGCGAGAATATTATAACGAACATTTAACTCCCGCCGATGTTCGTCATGTTACTAAATTTTTAGTGGATGAACTTGGAACTGATAAAAAGGATGCCAAAAAGCGTTTATTTGAATTATTTCCTTATGGTTATGTCAAGCAGGGTTGCAAAATTGCTGGTATGAGAAAACCAAGAATGTGGAGTACTGGATAATTAAATTTATTGTTTACTCACTGATGTTACGCACTCCATTTCAGAAACTAGGGCAACCACAAGGGATTGCCCCTACCAACCGCGATTTCATGTAGGGGCAATCGGTTGCCCCTTTTGAACTAGAGTGCGTAACATCAGTTACTCATTCCCAAGC
>JALWSU010000207.1 GCA_026993485.1 Thiotrichaceae bacterium
CAAGGTAACCTTGCACTCCAAGCTCGAATATATTAATTAAAGCTTTGGACTCCAAGTATTATAAAATCTTTTAATATCAATATTATTTGTTGATAATCATAATAATTAATTTTGACAAAAAGTCAAGATATAAAAACTTGAGCATAGAGTAATATCTGATGTTACGCACTGGATTTCCAAACGCTCAAGTCACGTCAAGGTACCGAAAAATTATCATGCAGTCGGAGTGCAAGGTAAGCTTGCACTCCAAGCTCGAATATATTAATTTTTGAAAATTGAGTGCGTAACATCAGTCAATATTTTATATATTAGTTGATTTTTTAATCATGGACAACCACTAAGAGTTAAGGGGCAGCAATTATAATTGTACCCAACTAACTTATTAGTAAATTAATTTAATTTTATTATTGGTCGAAATGTGGCTAGTACATAAAAATATTGATAATTATGTCTATTGAGTTGAGAGATTGCAGCAATTATAATTATATAAGTACCAATATGATCAATGAGTTATATAAAAATGCCAGTGTGATTTTACTTAAAAATCACTTACATATTCTGAACGATCTTTTCATTGTGATTTTGTTACCTCACTCAATTTACCATTCAGCAATTGGTATTTATCAGTAGGTACTTGTCCCATTTTTGTCCAACACCACTTATATAAGGTTCTTAAAGAAGCACAGGTTTCCAAATTGGATAAAACATGCTCAACATCTAAAATAGAAATAATTTCACCACCATGTTTGATTTCATCAAAGCCTTTAAAAAGCTTTTTCAACTCACCTTTAGGATGGCGAATGGTTTCTACATCACCTTCATAATCTTTTAAATTCGTCGAAAGTACCGAATTGATCGCATTGGCATCGGCAAAGTAATAGGCTTCAAGCATATAAACTAAAAAATGTACTGCTGCACGATGTTTGTTAGTATTTAAAATGACATCAAAAATATCTCGATAAAGTTGGAATACATCGATTGCTAGTTCTTTCCACTCGTATTCTAAGTCATCTATTAACAAGACGTAGTGATGTTCTGATTTATTAAGGTATTTTCTCGCTGCAAATCCAATGTGAGTTATTTTGTCAGGAATTGTCTTATTTTTCCCAACTATATTGATTCTTGGTTTTTTCTTTTTTGGACGAAAGGTTGACTTTGAAGAGCATTAAATAATTTGGAAAGATGCTTTTCTTCAGTTCTTCCTGTAACCAATAATCCAAAATGGAAAACCTGCCAAGTATTATTCTGACTATTCATATTTAACTCTGTGGCGCAATCATTTCTGCCATGTACAAGGAACCAGTGGCGTAATTTTCCAGTAAATCTTGGATATCTTCAATTTCACTCACCCTTTTCATAATGGTTTGCCCACTGTCATCAAGTTCTACTGCCAAAAGATATTTGGATTCAAATTGGCTTAAAAGCACTGGAGAATGGGTAGCAATAACAACTTGCTTTTTCCACTCCTTGGTTGCAGTTTCTATAGCTTTAGCTAGTACTGATAATGCCCAAGGGTGCAAAGATAAATCTGGTTCATCCAATAAAATCAAAGTATTATCTTCTTCAGAAAATAAAGCCGTTAGTTGAATCAACATTTGTAATTGACCATCAGCAATCCCTGAAGCTTGTATTGGTTTCTGTCGATATTTATCAATAAAACTGGCATAAACACTATTTAGCCCAGTTTGTTCAGTTATCAGTGCCTTAAAGGAAGGAAAACTTTCTTTCATAAAGCCCATGATAGTATCATAACGTGTATCAAGTACTTGCTTATCACGAAGATTACGCAATACTGACCATAGATTTTCACAAGTTCCAGAAAGCCGGGTTTCATAACTACTTTCCGAACCAAAGGTGCGTAATTTATAAAAATTGGCAGTTCGTGCATGATAATAGCGAATACCACGTAATAGTTGATCTAACCCAGCTACTTCGTGTGTACCAGCACCTATCAGGTTTAAAAAATCTATATATCTAGTTAAGCTAGGTTTTTCTGGCTCAATAAGTTTTTCATTTGGCTTGAGTTCTTGAAAGCCCTGGAATATAGCTTTATCGCTGCCTACTTTTCTGTTAATCAGGACTTGTGTTTTTGAAGATAATTTTTCTCCAACAAAGGGTTCTATCCGACCAGATGAATATCCAAACAGGATTTCATAGATTGTCGCTGGTGTTTCAATCGCAATGGAGATAAGCGCACCATTGTCTGCACCTTCCCAAAGTAAACCAATGCCATGACCTCTATCAGAAGAAGCTATATCGACTCCCCGAATGCTACAATCTCGCACAAACCATAGTGCTTCTAAGAAAGCCGATTTACCAGCACCATTAGGTCCAAATAGTACTGTCAGGCACTCGGTATTAATCGATACATTTGCTAATGAGCGAAAATTTTTGATAGTCAAGCTAGTTAATTGGTTTTGTAACATAATTAAAAGTCTGAAAAATAATAAAAAAAAGCATGTCTTTCGTAGTTGGAGTCCAAAGCTTTAGCTTTAGCTACGCTTACTTCGTTTGGCTGGTCGCCCAAAGCTAAAGCTTTGGACTCCAATTGCCTACGCTACAATTTAATGCTTTTTGATTACTTACACAATTGACATTTCTCTTTGGCATTGTTAAGAATTTTAACAACCGCTTTAGAAGAAATTGTTGCTCCGCTAATTGCATCTACCTCATTAGGGGCGTGTTTGTTACCATGTTTGACGAGTAGAATCTTTGGTTCTACTGAGAGTGCCTGAAAATTAGCTTTAAAATCAGCATCCTTTAAAATTCTATCTCCTAATCCAGGCGTTTCCTTACTATCTAAGATTTCCATCCCAATAATCAAATGTTTATTCGGTTCATAGCCATAAATTAAGCGGATTGTATCTTGATAACCTGGCCCTTCTGCGGGAATCGCATAGCCAATCAAATTGCTTTTGTTATCATAGCCTGCATAAATCGTTTTGTCATTATCTTGTAATTTTTTGATTGTCGTTGTACCGGGTAAAACTTTAAATATCGCTGCTTGTAAAACTTTCGCCTGATAGGCTTTGATAGTTGGTAAAGTTAGCTGGTAAATACTGACAATAATCAATCCTGATAATAATCCAGCTATTGCTAAAGTGAATATTAATTTAAAAATACTCGGTTCCTTTTCTGGCCATTGAATAACTTCGGTTTTCATTTTTTACTGCCTCCACCATTGTGGCCAAATGCTCTCGGTTGGGTATAACGTTCAATCAATGGCACTGTTGCATTCATCAATAAAATTGCGTACATGACTCCTTCTGGCAAAGCTCCAAAATTTCTGATCAATATAACTAAAATCCCGATGCCAATTCCAAAAATCCAAGCACCTTTCGGAGTCAGCGGAGAAGTCACTGGATCGGTTGCCATAAAAAATACACCAAGTAATAATCCCCCAGAAAAAACCGCAAATAATGGATTTGGAAAGCGTGTTGAGTCAGTTATAAAGAGTAAACTTGAAAAAATAATGACTGTGGTTAAAATGGCTGTAGGGATTCGCCAATCAATGCTACGTCGTGCTATTAAATACAGGCCACCAAGTATAATCAGTAAGGCACTGGTTTCTCCAAAAGAGCCGGGGATGGTACCAATAAATAAATCCCATAAGTTTGTGGTTTGGTGTTGAAGTTCCATTAAATTCAGTGGCGTAGCTGAAGTTACTGCGTCAAAAGATTGGTGCATAAAGGGCATTGCTAAATTACTGTTAAAAATCCCGCTTTCGGTTGTCCAAGTTGTCATAGCGGCTGGAAAGCTGGCTAATAAAAATGCTCGGCCTAAAAGGGCTGGATTAAATAAATTATTTCCCAGTCCGCCCCATACCATTTTACCTAAGCCGATAGCAACTACACTACCTAAAAATGCCATCCACAAAGGCAATGTCGGCGGTAAAGTTAGAGCCAGCAATAAGCCTGTTAGTATTGCACTGCCATCCCATAAAGATTTTGGCGAGGGGGAAAATAGCCATTCTGTTAATACTGCTCCTGCTACACTTGCTATTAATAATAGCAATGCACTAAGTCCAAAAAACCAGATAGATGCAATAATAATCGGTATTAGCGCGTAGATGACATCTAGCATCGCTTGTGGTGTGGTCAAATTTTGTCGTAAAAAAGGCGGTGCTTGAATAAGTAATTTTGGGTCTTTTATCATAATATGTTGTTTATGTTATAGAAAAATTCTAAAAATTATTTATGGTATCATAATATACGCTTTCTAATATAACCAATAGGACCAATCTATGACAAAAACACTTCATGAACATATAGTAGAAATCGTCAGCGATTCAGGAGAGGGGGCACAAAAAGCTGGGCAAACTTTCGGCTATATTAGTGCTAAAATGGGTAATGGCGTATGGACTGTAGAAATCATCCCCGCCGAAATTAAACCCCCTGCTCGTTCTCCAGCGGGTGCAAGTGGTATTCGCATACGCATAGGCGATCACTATATCACCAATATGGGAGATGCTGCTGATATTGTTGTGGCTCTAAACGAACAAGTGCTGTATTCTCGTATTGCTACTCATGCTTATAAACCAGGTACAGTTATTCTATTAGAAAATAAATGGCTCACTGATACCAATCCAGAGATTATAAAACAATATCAATCAGCAGTTGCTGAGTTCCGCGAAAATGGATTAATAATCCATGAAATCCCTATGGAACAAGAATGCTTGAAATTAACACCACGTCCTAGATTGGGTAAAAATATGTTTGTTCTCGGTATGTTATGTCACATTTACAGCCGAGATGTAGATAAAGCCCGCCATGAGATAGAACTAACATTTGCGAAAAAAGGCGAAAAAGTAATTGATTTAAATAAACAATTATTTCAAGCTGGCTATGAATATGCTAAAAATAATGTTGATTTTCAATATGAAATTCCTCCAAGACCAGATCACTCGAAACAACGTTTAATCGTTACCAATGGTAATCAAGCTATAGGTTTAGGGGTAATGCTTGCTGGCATGGAAATAGTTTCTATGTATCCCATTACACCTGCAACCTCTGCTTCACATTATTTGGCTGACGCTTTTCATAAAGTTGGTGGCTTTGTCCATCAAGCTGAAGATGAAATTGCAGCCGTTGGATTCGCCATCGGCTCTTCTTATGCAGGCAAAACTGCTTGCACGATTACATCTGGTCCGGGTTTAGCCTTAAAAACCGAGTTTATTGGATTGGCTGTAATGGCAGAAATTCCTTTAGTTATTGTTGTAGTACAACGAGGTGGTCCAGCAACTGGATTACCTACTAAAGTTGAACAAGGCGATTTATTAGCATCTTTATATGGTGAACCGGGAGATGCGCCAAAAATTGTTATTGCACCAGCTACTATTGAAGAATGCCTGCATTTTGTAATTATGGCACGCAAATTGGCTGAAACCTTTCGTAGCCCCGTTATTGTACTTTCTGATGCTAATCTGGCTACAGGAGTACAACCTTATCCTCGTCCAGATCCAAAACCTGAATGGTTGGCAGCACCCATTGATCAATCCGCATGGGAAAAGGGCGTACCACCTTATAATTGGGACGAAAAAACGGGACTATCTCCACGCCCTATTGTCGGTCAACCCGGTGGCGAATATGTATTAACTGGATTAGCACATACAATTGAAAGTAAAGTCGCTTATGATCGTGACTCCAATCAACGTGGCTGCACCATGCGGAGTCGCAAATTAGCCGCTCTTTCTACTACCTTAAAAGTACCTGAAATACATGGAGATGATACTGGCGATTTATTAATTATCGGTTGGGGTTCCACTTTGGGTGCGATTACGGAAGCTGTTGACAAGGCAAGGAAGCAAGGGCATAAAGTCTCTTCGATACATTTGCGTTTTCTTTCTCCACTTGAGCCGGGCTTAACAGAAATCTGTTCCAAGTTTAAGCAAGTGATGACGATTGAAATCAATTACAGTGACGCAGCAGATGCACCGCTAATTAATACCTATAATCGCCGTTATAGTCAATTAGCCATAATTTTAAGATCACAACTCTTAATAGATGTTGACTGTTGGTCAAATGTATATGGGCAACCTATGCAACCAGGGCTGATTTATAATGAAATAATTCGCCGTGTCAACACTCAAAAAGGAGAAGTATAAATGTTTGGTTTAAAAGCAGATTGGTCGCTTGATATTAAACAACGTTATTTTACTTTAGGCGATTATGCGGGTGGAGAAGCTCGTTGGTGTCCCGGATGTGGAGATCATGGCGTATTAACTGTAATACAACGAATTTGCCG
>JALWSU010000208.1 GCA_026993485.1 Thiotrichaceae bacterium
GTGCTTGATGTAAAAATTCTTGATTTTCCTACCCATGCTGCCTCTTTACCTGTTGCCATGATTCCTAATTGTGCCGCTACACGCCATGCCCATTTGGTATTAGATGGTAGCGGGCCAGTTAATTTAACCCCACCGAGTTTAGAAAATTGGCCTAAAATTACATGGGAAGCTGGAGCAACTAGCCGTCGTGTAAATCTTGAAACGGTGACACGGGAGGAAATCGCACAATGGCAGCCTGGGGAACGTTTATTGCTGAGCGGTAAAATTTTGACCGGGCGCGATGCTGCTCATAAGCGGATTGCGGATTTATTCGCACAGGGAGAATCGTTACCTGCGGGTTTAGATTTTCACAATCGCTTTATTTATTATGTTGGTCCAGTAAATCCAGTACGCGATGAAGTAGTTGGCCCAGCAGGACCAACTACGGCGACTCGTATGGATAAATTTACTGAAATGATGTTGGCTAAAACTGGCATGATTGGCATGATTGGCAAGGCAGAACGTGGCCCTAAAGCAATTGAAGCAATCAAAAAACATCAGGCTGTTTATTTAATGGCTATAGGTGGAGCAGCTTATTTAGTCTCCAAAGCGATTCGCGCTGCACGGGTAATCGCATTTGCTGATTTGGGCATGGAGGCGGTACATGAATTTGAAGTTGAAGATATGCCAGTGATAGTTGCAGTCGATGCGCGTGGGGAATCAGTGCATGAAACGGGGCCAGCGCAATGGAGAACTATTACACTACAATAGCACCTCACCGTTTTATGAGATTTTCAAATTAAGGGCAACCACAAGGGATTGCCCCTACAAGCAGATTTTGTAGGAGCAATCCCTTGTGGTTGCCCTTTCTCTCAGGCAAAATATCAAAAACTCATAGTTCAGTACTTATATTTATTCATAAAAAATGACAAAAACACCTGATATTCTAAAAACAATTCTCCAGCGCAAAGTGGAAGAAATTCAAGCACGTTGTGAACAAATTTCTTTGCAACGCATTAGTCAAATGGCTGCTAATCAAGAGCCACCGCGTGGATTCGTCGAAGCGATTAGAAACAAAACTAATTCTCCAGCCGTTATCGCTGAAATTAAAAAAGCCTCTCCCAGTAAAGGCATATTACGAGCGAACTTTGATCCAGTTACTATCGCAAAAAGCTATGAAAAACATGGGGCGACATGTATCTCAGTTCTAACTGATAAAGATTTTTTTCAAGGCGCAGATGAATATTTACAACAAGTTCATCAAGCTTGTAAGCTGCCACTATTGCGTAAAGATTTTATTATTGACGCTTATCAAGTTTATGAAGCCCGCGCTCTTGGTGCTGATTGTATTTTACTGATTGTCGCTGGATTAGGTGATGCACAATTACATGATTTAGCTGGCTTAGCAGAGCATTTAGATATGGATGTACTCATCGAAGTGCATGATAGTGAAGAACTGGAACGAGCTTTGCAGCTGAAGATGCCCTTAATCGGCATTAATAATCGTAATTTGCGAACTTTTGAAACGAATTTAACCACTACTTTGTCACTATTAAAGTTAATTCCTAAAGAAAGAGGATATATTGTTGTTAGCGAAAGTGGCATCCATACACCAAAAGATATTGCTTTATTACGTAATTCTGGTGTAAATAGCTTTTTAGTTGGAGAGGCGTTTATGAGAGCTGATGATCCCGGTATGGCATTAGCTGAATTGATTAATTAGGAATTTCCTCATGTTTGAATTTTTGAAACGCCATGCCTTACGCTTGGTAATTAGTTTAAGTATTTTAGTATTTTTTGTTCTTCATGCGAGCAAAATCGTCGAATGGGATTTTATTAAATCCCTAGAATATATGGCTTACGATACGAGGTTGGAAATATCGATGCCTAGAAAGCTAGATGATCGTATTGTTCTAATTGAAATTGACGAAAAAAGTTTGAGCGAAATCGGACGTTGGCCTTGGAATCGTTCAGTCATGGCTCATTTGGTGGATAAACTCTTTGATACTTATCATATTGATTTACTTGGGATAGATGTGGTATTTCCTGAACCTGATAATAGTTCAGGATTGAAACAGTTACAAATGCTGGCAAAAGGTCCTTTAAAAAATTCTAAAGATTTTTTGAGTACTTTAAAGAAACTAGAGAAAACATTAGATTATGATAATTTATTTGCTCAAAGTTTAAAAAATCGTCGAGTAGTATTAGGTTATAGTTTTGGTGGAAATTCAAAAGTTGGTAAATTGCCAAAGCCTTTAATTAGTGAGGAAGAATTACCAGTTCATAGTTATAAAGCCACAGGTTATGCAGCTAATTTGGCTGCATTTCAGGATAATGCGCTAACAGCAGGACATTTTACTATTATCCCTGACACTGATGGTATCGTGCGGCGTATTCCGATGTTATACAATTATAATGGAGATTTTTATCAGTCATTTTCACTAGCAATTGCATGGGCAGCCCTTGGTTCGCCAGAGATTCAATTCAGCTTGGCAACCCATGGAGATGCTTCTTTCCATCTAGAATTTTTACAGCTAGGCAATCGGCAAATACCAGTAGATGAATATATTCAAAGTTTAATACCCTTCAGAGGTAAAAGCGGTCATTATCCCTATATTTCAGCAAGTGATATTTTATCTGGACACATAACAGATCAAGATAAGGCTATACTTAACAATAAGATTGTACTTTTAGGTACTTCTGCACAAGGTTTATCTGATTTGCGTGCAACTCCAATCCAAGAAAATTTGCCAGGACTTGAAATTCATGCGAACCTCATTTCTGGGATTTTAGACGAAAATATTATGAGTGCGCCTGATTCTGTCATTGGTTTGGAGATAATATTGTTAATTATTATTGGCGTTTTGATGATTATTGTCTTACCTTTACTTGCTCCCTTGACAGCTACCATTGCTACGGTTGCGATATTTGGCAGTATCTTTTTGGTTAACATGTTGATTTGGAATAAGTTGCAACTGGTTTTGCCTTTAGCAACCATATTTTTATTAATCTGGACTTTATTTCTTTTTAATATGTCTTATGGCTATATTATTGAGTCTAGTAATAAACGACAATTAAATAAACTATTTGGGCAATATGTACCGCCGGAATTAGTGAATGAAATGAATAAGAATCCGGGTAAGAAATTCTCTATGGAATGCGAAAATAAAACCTTAACAGTATTATTTTCGGATATTCGTGGTTTTACTACTCTATCTGAAGGATTAAACCCAAAACAATTATCTCAATTAATGAATGAATACCTCACGCCTATGACTCGTATTATTCATCAACATCGAGGCACAATTGATAAATATATGGGTGATGCCATCATGGCATTTTGGGGTGCGCCTTTAGATGAGCCACAACACGCACGTTATGCACTAAATGCAGCTATGGCAATGCTGAAACATTTAGAAATAATGCAAGCAGAAATGAAAGCAAAAGGCTGGCCAGAAATCAAAATTGGAGTTGGCTTAAATACGGGGCAAATGAGTGTAGGCAATATGGGTTCAGAATTTCGCATGGCTTATACAGTTTTGGGCGATGCGGTAAATTTAGGTTCACGCTTAGAAGGTTTGACAAAACAATATGGTGTAGCAATCATTGTCAGCGAAACGACTAAATGTGCAGTACCAGAGTATCTTTATCGTAAATTGGATAGTGTGAAAGTTAAAGGCAAAGATGAAGCGGTTAATATTTATGAACCTATTGGGAAAGCCGAAGAACTGGATGATAATGTTAAACAAGAAATAAATGCTTATGAACAAGCACTAAAATATTATCGCCAACAACAATGGATAGCAGCGAAACAAGCATTTGCGAAATTATGTACACAAAATCCTAAATGTTTCTTATATCAGCTTTATGCTGAACGTGTAGAAACATTCATAGCAAATCCACCACCTGAAAATTGGGATGGGGTTTATATTCATACTACTAAGTAGTGAAGCACTAATTTTTAAGTATTTTAATCGAAAAAAATACCAAAAAACTTCTGTTTCAGTACTTATTCACTGATGTTATGCTCTGGATTTCCAAAAGCTCTTAAAACCTTTATATTGATCAGAGTGCAAGCTTACCTTGCACTCCATGCTAGAATGTTTTTGGAATTTGAGTGCGTAACATCAGTTATTCAGCACTCATGAGCCGTGTACCAATCACACAAACACAGTACTCCATTCTTCTACTATGTTAGGATACCCATTGCATTTGTAACTTACGGTGATGAATAGCACAATCACGCAAATAAAGATTAATCAGTGTTTGATATGGTATCCCAGTTTCTTCTGTTAATGATTTAAAATATTCGACGGTCTCATGGTCAATACGCATAGTGATAGGTTGTTTAAGATATTTTATGTAAGGATTCTTTTTACCTTTCATTTTAGAAAAATCATAATGTTCTTTCATTTTCTGTTACTCCAATATACTTGTTCTTCGTCTTTATCTGCTTTTCTAGCCGATATGATTCGTATAATTGTTTCATTTTGTCGAAAACAATGGCAAACAATAAGCGTCTCTAACTTAATGCTTATTCCAAGCAAAATAAAACGATCTTCACTTTCAGAGTGTTCGGGATCAAAAAATTGAATAGCATACTCATCGTAAAAAACTGTTCGTGCGTCATCAAATGAGACACCATGCTTTTTACGGTTTACTTTATCTTTCTTTTTGTCCCATTCAAATTTTAACTGTTTCATATGTACATTGTACTTATGATTTTTTGAATGTCAAGCACGAGTATGTTGGACTGACTATAAAACGTGTAGAAAAATTCATAGCAAATCCACCACCTGAAAATTGGGATGGGGTTTATATTCATACTGCTAAATAACTGATGTTACGCACTCCATTTCAGAAATTAGGGCAACCACAAGGGATTGCCCCTACAAAGCGCAATTTCATGTAGGGGCAATCGGTTGCCCCTTTTGAACTAGAGTGCGTAACATCAGTTATAATTAAAAACATCAGTTAAATTAATTTTTTTGTCAAATTAACATGGAACATCACTATGCAAACTCTCACACTAAAATCCCATGCTGGTTCTGATGGCATGTTACATTTAAAAGTGCCTGTGAGCCTGACTAATACAGAATTCAAAGTCACCGTGATACTTCAACCAATTATGTCAGTATCAAAACCGAAAACGCGAGAAGATTTAGGGTGGTCCCCCGGTTTTTTTGAAAAAACTTATGGTGCATGGGAAGGAGAACTGATACGTGAACAACCAAAAGAATATGAACAACGAGAAGAATGGCCATGAGTTTCTGTTGGATACCAACACTTGTATTGGATAGCTTAAAGGTCGTAATTTAGCTATTTTACAAAAATTATCTGCTCTACCACGACAACAGGTGGTGCTATGTGATATTGTAAAATTTGAACTTTATTTTGGTGCTTACAAAAGTGCAGCGATTGAAAAAAATTTAGCAGTATTGGATAAACTTTTTAGCGATTTTGTGAGTCTACCTTTTGATGATAGAGCAGTAATAAAATGTGCTAAAATTCGTGCTCAACTAGCAAAATTGGGAACACCGATTGGCCCTTATGACCTTCAAATTGCAGCAATTGTTTTAGTCAATGATCTGATTTTAGTGACTCACAATACCCGTGAATTTAGTCGTGTTGAAGGATTGATTATTAAGGACTGGGAAAACTAGTAATTGATGTTACGCACTCAAATTCCAAAAACATTTAAATTCGAGCATGGAGTGCAAGGTTACCTTGCACTCCGATTCGAGTTTTGATTTTGGAGTTCAAGCTTACCTTGAACTCCAAGCCTTAAATACACCTAGAAAACCTGACAGGTTTTTAAAACCTGTCAGGTTTAATTTCTGTTGGAGTTTCAAAGACCTCCGAGGTTTTAAAAACCTCGGAGGTCTGATTTTAAAGCTTAACTTAATGGCAGTGAAGGTTACCTTGCACTCCGATCAATATAAGATTTGAAGTTCTTTTGTCTGGTTGGAGTCCAAAGCTTTAGCTTTAGGTGGTCGTCTCAAAGCTAAAGCTTTGGACTCCAAGTACCAGTCAAAAAATCAAAATAAAAGATTAAAATTTGACTCTGAAAACTGTGCTAACACAAAAAATTATAAATAAATTATGAGTAAGCAACTAAACAGGCGTGAAATCATCAAATTAGCAGGAATGGCATTAGTTGCGGGTTGTACGCCATATTCTCCAGAATTAATAAAAACTAAACCAATATTTAAATTAAGTTCGGATTTAGATGCTAAAATTGGGCAAATGTTATTGCTTGGTT
>JALWSU010000209.1 GCA_026993485.1 Thiotrichaceae bacterium
GTTTCTTGGGGCATAAAATTCTCAAACAACCGTTCCACATACAGTTTTTTGATGACTAAATTGGGAATTTTAAACTGCAATTTTCCTAGTTCATTCTCCCCATTAAAAGTCAAAATTCCTAAATAATACAACAAAGAAATGACAAAACCATTATCTCTAGTAGTCTGATTCAACATGTCACTCAAACCGAAACGATTTGCTAACTCAAGTAAACTCAACGGCGGATTCTCATTTAGTGCTTGAAATAACAATTTATCATCGTTTAAAAGCCTAGAAATATAACTTAACTTATTCCTATCCATAGATAAGTTGTTGTCTAGCATTGTGCGAGGGAACTCGCAATATTCTTGGAAATGCCGAAAAAAATAAAGAGCTAAAGTTGGATTATAAATATTTTCCTCAACGGTTTCATTAAAGCGATAGCCATTATAAAAAGTTTTCAGCATTCTTAATGCTAGTGTTATTCTGTCTTCAGGAAGTTGACACTCTTTAACAATTTGACTAACAATCTCTTGAATTTCAGTTTCGGTAAATCCGCATAAATCATTGAATTTCGGTAACAGATAAATATCGGTTGCGACATTATAAGAACTGGTTATATCAGTCATTAGAACTGGTGAAACGCCAGTAATGAAAACCCGTTCTAAACCTTGTCCATTGGCAGCCGATTTTACGGCTTTAAATAGAGCTTTTAAGGAACTTTCGGTTGAAATTAAGGCATTGTAATTAATTGGGTTGGAATAGTTTTTTACCATCATTACTTCGTTGGCGAAATTGTCGTATTCGTCAATTAGTAAGTAAAGCTTATGCTGTGACAGTTTGACTGCTGTCAATAAGGATTGAAAAGAGGATTGAGCATCAATTGCGTCTATTTTAATCGAGTAGGATAGCCAATTTTGATAATAGAGTGCAAATTCATTAATGCATTCATTAATATAATTCTGGAGTGCTTGATCAATTTGCTCCGCATCTCCTTTGGGATTGATATTTGAAAAATCCCATTTCATCACAAAGTAGTTATTATGATTCGGAGTAGGGTTTTGTCCAATGGCTAAATCACCAAATAATTGTTCAAATTCATCAGCTTTGGCTATGTCGTAGTAATTTTCTAGCATGGATATGAGTAAGCTTTTGCCAAAGCGTCTGGGGCGTAAAAATAATAGTTGTAAACCAGCTTCTTCGATTAGTCGAATATGAGAAGTTCTATCCACATAAAAATAATTATTGGTTCTTATTAACTGGAAGTCACTGATTCCATAAGGAAATTTCTTCATATTATTGGGTATCCTATATAATGAATAGCATAAACTGTCTAGTTCCCATGCTCCAGTATCACTGCCATTAAGTTAATGGATGGAGTACAACGAATGGAAAACAACGAATCCAAATCTCATGATTTATATAGCACTACCCGTTTGTATAAAATACAGTGATTAAACCTGCCAGGTTTTTAAAACCTGGCAGGTTTGTAC
This sequence comes from Thiotrichaceae bacterium, assembly GCA_026993485.1. Taxonomy (GTDB): domain Bacteria; phylum Pseudomonadota; class Gammaproteobacteria; order Beggiatoales; family Beggiatoaceae; genus JAUXCJ01. Next base: position 1,473 of record JALWSU010000209.1, read on the forward strand.
TTAACTAAATCGGGTAACGCTATATAAAGGTTTTATTCGTTGTCTGACATTCGCTGTTGTGGGAACGATAGTAAGGATTTAGTTTAATTTAGTATTATATGTTAGAATTAAAATTGTTGCAATATACTCTGATGAATATAATATTAATGTTATCCAAAATATAGCCAGATAGTAGAAGTGGAAACTCGAAATCGATACTAAAATTCGATAACAGGCGGAATTACCTATTCTATTTGGATATGCCAAGGGGCAAAATATCAAATATTTTTAATTAGGTACAAGTACAATGAACAAGGAAAACACAGAGAAGCTTTATTCAGCTTTCCCTCAACTATATAGTGGACTTTATGAGGATGAAAGTTATGAAAACTTTATGTCAATAGGCTTTGAATGTGGTGATGGATGGTTTGACATAATTTATGAACTATCAAGTATGTTACATCAAAGATTTTCAAATCAAGGAATAAAGACAATTCTAGTCAAACAGAAGTGGGGTTCATTGATTTATAGGATTAATCTTCATAACGAAGAAATTGAAAACATGATTTCGGAGGCAATGGAACGAGCAAAATCTACTTGTGAATATTGTGGAAAAGACAATGCGGAACTATATGTTTGTGTTAGGTGGCGTGTTGTATTGTGTAAAGATTGTGCAATGAAAGGTAAAGAATGCCTGCCGATAAATGAATTTTTTGAGTCGGCTAATCGGAGAAAGAAACGCTTAACAAAATAAGTACCCAATCATGAAACGAAGTAAGTTTAATCGTTGTTATTTTTCTGAAATACTATAGCGTTTCTTGATTGCATAAAACTAATAGAACGGCGTATCACTTCTATTAAGTTAAGGATTATTTTGTAGTTAGTCCAAAGCTAAAGCCCTGCATCTGCTATTACGACTTGATCCATACACTTACATCTAAAGCTAAAGCTTTGGACTCCAACTATGAAAAACCTGCTTTTTTTTATTTCCAAACAACTCTAAATATACTAAAAAAATAATTTTCTAGTTCCCACACTCCAGCGCTGGTTCGAGGGAACTAGAGTAAAAATTAATTTTTTTGGCTTCTTTCCATTACAAAATACACATTTATATATAGCAAACCAATAGCCATTCTTTATTTGGAATTTAAATGATTTATAATCATAATGTCCATTTATTAAATTTTGCTTACTGTATTCATACCACCCATCTGCTATAAATGGATAAAAATGTTGTTTTCCTAGTTCAGGTGACCAGAGAAATAAATGTGAACTGCTATAAATAACTAACCAATCTTCTACTAATTCAGGCGCAATAGTGATTCCTGTTCGATCTTCATTTTCGTATGCGCCTATTTGGTGCCAAAATAAACCATCTTTTACCCAATAAACTCGTTTGTATTGATGATCAGGAAAATTAGTTGTTTTATAGATATCTTCTTTTACTTTATATTTTCCAACAATATAAACTTTACTAGAAATTTTTTGGTGAACTAATGAATTCCAATTTATTATACATAACAAGAATATAAAACTAATGGCTATTATACTATAGTATTTATACATTTTTATTATGCCAATAGTTTAAACAGTCTAAAAAAAACGAAAGCTTGTCATTTAGCTTAGCTAAATGACAAAGGTAATTTGATTTTTAAAATCAATTGGTTGTAAAGAGTATCCGAATTATTAATATAAATAATGCAGACTCATAAACCAAAACCGCCTTTGCGTATTATAAAAACGGACGGTTTCATATTCCTTATCAAGGACATTGATTGCCTCGAATTTGTTTCAAAATATCTTTAGAAATTCGGTAACCAGTTTTGCTGATTGCCTCAATTGTATGAGCTGCATCAGTAATAATTCCCTGTTTTTCTGCCATATCCAATAAGCGAACGGTACCTATGAAGGCTAACTCAAGTTTTATTGCTTGTTTACGGGCAAGTCGGTCATCTACGATTATCAAGGCATTTTTAGATTGTATCGCTAGATAAATTGCTTCCTTTTCACCATCACCTAGACTGCGGGATAAAGTCGGCATTGGAGTTTCATATTCAGGTGTTTTAATTTGCAATATTCCAGTTTTTATAGCTTGCTCGATTCTGTGGCTATCCTGACTGAACTTGATCAGACATTCCTGTTGTACAGCTTTAGGAATAACAACATTACCAAACATTTGTTGCAGAATCGCCAACAGATCAATTTTTGCTAACGCTATCAGTGGCCCTGCATCTGCTATTACGACTTGAGCCATACACTTACATCTTTGGTTTCGTGTTCAACGGTTTCATCAGCTGTAACGATTTCTATACCAAGGCTGTCAAGGTGTTGAATAAAATCAATCATAGCTAAACCACTTAGTTTAGCTGCCCCACCTAATGATAAAGTACCTTCACGATATAGCACCGCAGCTAGTGCAGGTAATAGGCTTTTTTCGGTATTGGTTATAGACTTATTCAAATGCAGCAGAATTGCATCTGGCTGATTATCTTTAAGGATTAGCACAGGTTCTTGCCGTGCTTGACGCAGTGCAAGGTACGGATTTTTTTTCAGGTTACGCACAGTTACAGCATACATAATATACACCAAACAGATTTTTTCTGTATTTTTAGGAGCAAAAGTATTGAATCTTGTTTCGGGAATTATATCATTCCCAAAACAACTAAACTAAATGGATTTTTAAATTGGCGAAAATATTAAACTATTAATATAGATAATGCAGACTCACAAACCAAAACCGCCTTTGTGTATTATAAAAACGGACGGTTTCATATTCCTTATCAAGGGCATTTTCTAAGCGTGTCCGCATAAACCAATTTTTATTAAAGTAATAGTCAGCAGTGAGATTTAAAATTCCATAACCGCTCAAGCGTTGCTTATTAGCCGCATCATCATAGCGATGGCTTTGTATTAGCCAGCTTATCCCTAGACGTCCTGCCCCCTTTCTTTCTGCTAGTTCGATATTGAGAGTTTTCTCAGCACGGCGGGGTAATAATTTACCAGTTGTATCGTCTTCTGGTTTTAACCAACTACCTGTTAAATTAAATTCAAAACCAGCTTGGCGCCAGTTCAAGGCAGCATCTATACCTTTAATTTTGGCTTTATCTATATTAACCATTGTGCCTTTAAAAGTAACTGGATCAGTTTGATAACTAATCATTTGATTAATTGTAGTACGATAGGCATTTAATGACCATCTATAATCAGCTTGTTTGCCCTTTAAACCAATTTCAATACTTTCGGATTCTTCAGGGTTTAGATTGGGATTTCCACTAAAAAAAGCTGAACTAGGCCAATATAAATCATTGAAAGTTGGTGCTTTAAATGCAGTTCCATAAGAAATAAAAACGCGAGTTTGCGGATTGACTGCGTAACCTAAAGCAATATTGCCCGTAGAGTGTTTACCAAATTGCTCATTATCATCTTGGCGTAAGCCGATAATTAAATCAGTTTGGCCAAATTGAGATTGAAATTCTAAAAATATACCGTGATTATTACGGCTGGTTTGAGCAAATTTGGTACTACTATCCACTTCATCAAGTAGATAATCATAACCAACGATTAGACTATTTGCCTCAGAATACAAAAAATTGGTTTGAAAAGAAGCTGTTGAGCGTTTGGTATTGAAAAATGATGCTGTAGTATTATGACCAAAATTCTCTAATTCATCACGGCTATTGCCCAGATTTAAACTCATTTGCCATGATTGATTTAAAAGATAATCTGCTTTTAAACCAATTACTTGTTGAACTATATCCGCCTGATTAGCCCCTGAACTGTCATATTCATTATTAGCATTCGCTCGCATTGCATTAGCTTCAAGCGTGAGATTATTCTCAAAGCGATGCCCTAAATTAATGCCATAAGAGGTATTTTTATACCCATCAGCATCAGGTTCAACAGTAAAACAGCCACCACTTGTATTTCCTTTACAGGCATTAAAACCATCCGTTTGTAAGTTATTCGCATAAAAACTATACCAATTATCTTTTATCGAACCTGAAACACCAGCCGTAAATTCATAAGTACTATCCTCACCCATGCCAGCACTGAGTTCCACTCGTGGTTTTTTGCCCTTACCTTGACGGGTAAAAATTTGTATAACCCCACCAATTGCCTCCGAACCGTATAAACTAGAACGTGGCCCCCGTACAATCTCAATCCGTTCAATCTGGGATAAAGGTAAATGCTCAAAAGCCGTAGTACCCGCCGTCGCAGAACCAACTTTAACTCCATCAATTAATACCAAAACATGATCCGATTCGGTACCTCGCAAAAAAACTGATGTTACTTTACCATAGCCACCTTGAGTAGTAAGATCCAAACCCGGCACACTACGCAAAACTTCAGGCAATGTTAAAGCCTGACTATTGTCAATATCCTCACGAGTAATTACTGTAACCGAGGCAAGAGCATCATCAACCGTTTGCGCCGAGCGCGTAGCAGTAACAACAACTTCTGGGAGAGAGGGAGAGGTTTCAGCAAGACAAGAGAATGAAGATAATAGCAAAAACCAAAACCAAAATCGGCTGGAAAATCTAAAAGACACAAGTAACTCCTATTATTTTATTTTTAATATTTATTTAACTGATGTTACGCACTCTAATTCAAAAGGGGCAACCACAAGGGATTGCCCCTACAAACAATGATGTAGGGGCAATCCCTTATGG
>JALWSU010000210.1 GCA_026993485.1 Thiotrichaceae bacterium
GCCAGTTCTTGCATGGCGTTATTCATCACAACTATTCCGGTGATGTAAACTTTAATATTAGGATAACGATTGTGAAATTTCTTGGCGAGATTGCGGACATAATTAACCACTTCAGGCATTTCAGTATCAGAATGTTTACCAGGTAGTTGTAGGGTGACATTAATTCCAGTGACATGCGCTGGTGGTGAAATCAATTTGTTAATTAATTGTGGCTCCGCAAGAGCGATTTGTTTTGCTCGGGCTATTTGTTCTTGAGATAGGGTTTTAGCATTACTAATTAAGTCTTCAACAATTAAATTATCTCCATCAGCGTAGGTGTATTGAAAATTAGTAATAGAATCCACGCGGATGGAATAGGGAATTTGCCAGGCTGCTTGAGTTAGCCATTCTACTGCGTCTAAGTTTTCCTGAGTAAATACTTGTTTATTTTTAGGGGCTAAAACTAAGATAACATTATCATTTTTGGTGTAGGTATTTTCTAGTTCATCAAAGGCAAGCAGTTGAGGGTTATCCTTGTTAAAAAATACGCGATAGTCGGTGTCAAATTTTAGTGGAAAGCCAAGGGTTGTTAATCCAATAAGTATGAGCGTGGCAAGAATAATGAAATAACGCCACCGAATAATCCAGTAAGCATAGCGTTCAATCATGGTTTTTTTCCTGTTATTTTTTTAGGACTTACGCATTGGAGTCCAAAGCTTTAGCTTTGGCTGGTCGCCCAAAGCTAAAGCTTTGGACTCCAATAATACCTCCGCTGCGAGGCGGAGGGAGGCGGTCAAAGAAAACCTCCGAGGTTTTTAAAACCTCGGAGGTTTAGGTCAAAAATTTTTCTCTGAAAATCAATATAATTCAGATTAAATTTGACTTTAAAAACTCCAATTCAATTCCGCGCCGATAACATCCATACTACCGTCTATTGGTCCTTGTAGTCTATCTCCAAAGAGCCCTGGCAAATTTACATCACGAGTTTCTAAAATAAAAACATGTAAATATGAGAATCCTAGAGACAAAGTATCAGAATATTTATACTGTGTCCCAAAACTTAACCAACCTTGATCATTTGAAGGTACACTAGGATCAAATGTTTGATCAGGAATAGGGCTTTGGTCAAATGCTACACCGAATTGAAAGCTCCAAGGTTTGCTATAGGTGTAATCAAGTCCCATAGCAATACGCCAAGTGTTATGCCAATTCTTAGGAACAACTAGGTCTGGTTGGCTAGGATTAGCATAATTTACTTGCAATTGGTTATAGCGACTCCAACGTGTGTATGTCACATCGCTCATAATAGCTAGGCGAGGATTCAATTGATGATGGAAACTCAGGGAAATATGTTCTGGAACATTAATTGGGATATTAAATTTAGTATCTGTGAAGACTGGTTGAAATGAGTTGTTGGGGGTGGTAAAATCGGCATCTCCTTGAAGATTATACTTAATTTTGGAACGATAAGCTATGCCCATGCGAGTGCTAGCATCCAAATTCCACAATAAACCAAAATTAAAGCCCCAACCCCAGTCATCGCCATCTAATTTCAAATGTCCATCCGCAGATTGTGGATTTCCCATTAATGCGCCTAAATCAAGCGCACTATTGAACTCATACTGGGCATATTGAAAATTAATCCCACCTCCTATAGATAGTGCATCATTTACTTTAAATGCTACACTGGGATTCAAGTTAATAGTCTTTAATGCTGTGTCAATTACTTGATAACGTCCAACCCAATCGTTACCATAGTCCACAGCGAGACCAAATGGACTATTCATGCCAAAACCTAAAAACCATTGTTTCGATAAGGATTTTACATAATAGAAACTGGGGGCTAGAGCAAAAACTCCAGCATTACCGCCATCCCCACCTGATATAGGTTTACCCGCTGCATCCTTAGTCCCAGTTCCATTGTGGAACTTAATCGTTGGCATAAAAAATTGTGTAGCTACCAACCAATGACTACCTGATAAGCGCGTCATTCCAGCAGGATTCGTGAAAACAGTGCTTGCATCTTCAGCAATGGCGGCTCTTCCAGCCCCACTACGTCCCAAAGATGAGCTGCCAATATATTCACTTAGGGAAAATGCTGTAGCATGTAGTTGTGTACAAGCACTTATTAGCAATGCTGCACTTGCTACTCTTAGTATTGAAAAATTGGATAAATATTTCATTTATTATTTTCCTGAAGAAAGTTACAATAGTTCGGACAGTTTTTTAATAGAGTTGTTTGGAAATAAAAAAAAACAGGTTTTTCATAGTTGGAGTCCAAAGCTAAAGCTTCTTCGCTTCGCTTCGCTCCAAGTTAAATATAAAATCCTTATTTCCAGACAAGTCTAATAAATAAATTAAAAAACTGTCCGAACTATTATGTGTATAAAATCCAGATTAAAGCTGATAGGTTTAAAATCAAAACCTAGCTAGAATTTACGTATTGACAATCTTAGGACTTATGCACTAACAACAGAAGTTTGTTAGGTTTGTTAATAAAAACAAACTGTTAAAAGTTATAACTTACTTGGAGTCCAAACGAAGTAAGCGTAGCTAAAGCTTTAGCTTTAGCTTCGCTTACTTCGGGTCCAAAGCTAAAGCTTTGGACTCCAAGGAGAAAATAAAAAAATTCGTTTATCAATGCGTAAGTCCTAAATCTATGCAATAATGCGTAATTCATAAAAGCTATCTATCGATTTTTTTTAGCATAATAACTTATACATTGACGACTGACAAGAGAGCTTTGATATGTTTTTTAATAAAGGATTTACGCACTGACAGCAGAAGTTTTTATTTTTTGTTAATAAAAACAATATGTTAATATTTATAACTGACTTAGACTCCAAACGAAGTAAGCGTAGCTAAAGCTTTAGCTTTGGACTCCAAAGAGAAAATAAAAAAAATAGTTTGTCAATGCGTAAGTCCTATATTAGACTTGTCCAGAAATAAAAATCCAAGCCTCAATCCGCCTCGCTGCTCAAGCCGCAAGGCGGAGAAACCTGATTTCCGGACCAGTCTATTATTTGCTTTGAAATAGTAAAAACATTATGATGTAAATAATTTCACCTAGCTTCAATCCTAGGGCTAAAATCCTAGACTACAATAGCCCTAGATTGAAGCTGGGTGCGTAATATTAGTTATTCAAATGGAAAACACAACAATGATTAGTATTCCTAACTATCAAATTCTAAATCAAATTTATGAGAGTACTAATTCGCTAATATATCGTGGCATTAGAAATGAGGATCAAAAACCAGTTATCCTAAAAATGCTCAAAGCATCATCGCCCGAAAATTTAGCGAAATATCGTCAAGAATATGAAATTACAAAGAATCTTGATTTAGCTGGTGTTGTAAAAACATACTGCTTAGAAAAATACCAAGATACTTTAATAATTATTTTTGAGGATTTTGGTGGGCAATCATTAAGACAATGGATGACAAACGCAAGCCAAAAATGGTCAGAATGGTTACCTATTTTTATTCAAATAACTGAAGTCTTAGCTGAAATTCACGCCAATAATATTATTCATAAAGATATTAATCCTGGCAATATCCTCTGGAATCAAAGCACTGGAGAAATCAAAATCATTGACTTTGGTATTTCAACGGTTTTACCGCGTGAGACTCCCAGTCTGAAAAATCCCAACCAGTTAGAAGGTACATTGCCTTATATTTCGCCAGAACAAACTGGACGCATGAATCGTGCCATGGATTATCGCACCGATTTTTACGCCTTAGGTGTTACTTTTTACGAATTATTAACTCATCGCTTGCCCTTTGAATCAGATGATGCGATGGAATTGGTACATTGTCATATTGCCAAACAAGCAATACCACCTCATCAGTTAAAACCTGAAATACCAGAAATAATTTCAAATATTATCATGAAATTGCTGGAAAAAAATGCTGATGCTAGATACCAAAGTGCTTGGGGCATTAGGGCAGATTTAAAAAAGTGCGAAACACGCTTTGCACAAGATGAATTTGAACCGTTTACTTTGGCTACAAAAGATGTATCTGATAAATTTAAATTACCTCAAAAACTTTATGGGCGTGAATCAGAGATAGAAACTTTACTCACGATTTTTGAGAAAGTTAGTAATGGTTCTGCTGAAATGATGCTAATTTCTGGCTATTCTGGTATTGGTAAATCTGCACTAGTAAAAGAAATTTATAAACCCATAACCGAAAAACGCGGCTATTTTATTTCAGGTAAATTTGATCAATTTCAACGTAATATTCCCTATTCTGCCATTGTGATGGCCTTTCGTGATTTAATAGGACAATTACTCACAGAAACTGAGGAGCAATTAGCTGAATGGAAAGAAAAAATCTTAGCCGCAGTTGGATCCAATGGAGAGGTGATAACAAAAGTAATTCCTGAAATTGAAGCGATTATTGGGAAACCCGCACCAATACCAGATTTAAGTCCTACTGCGGCACAAAATCGCTTTAATTTGGTTTTCCAAAACTTTATTCATATATTTTGCCAAGCAGAACACCCCTTGGTGATTTTTGTGGATGATTTACAATGGGCAGATTCAGCCAGTTTGAAATTAATGACATTAATGATGGTGGAAAGCCAATATATCTTTTTAATCGGGGCTTATCGAGAGAATGAAGTAGATGCATCTCATCCCTTGATGTTGACCTTAAAAGAGATGCAAGAAGGCAAGATAAATATCGAAACCATCGCTCTAAAACCTTTAAGCTTATCACACATTAATCAACTAATTGCTGACGCTTTAAGTGCAACACTTGAAGAAACCCTGCCTCTGGCAAAACTAGTCCAAACTAAAACTGGTGGTAATCCATTTTTCATGGGTGAATTCTTGAAAACCCTGTACACAGAACATTTGTTAAATTTTGATTATGAACAAGGAAAGTGGCAATGGGATTTAACGCAAATTCAAGCATATCAAATTACTGATAATGTGATTGAATTAATGATTGGCAAAGTGAAACAATTGAGTGACAAAACACAAGAAATATTAAAACTCGCTGCTTGTATTGGCAATAGTTTTGATCTTGACACTTTAGCCATTGTTTCTGAAAAAGATGCTCAAGAAACGCAGTTAGATTTATTCGAAGCTCTTACTAATGGACTAGTTTTATCTTTGGAAAATGCCTATAAATTTGCACATGATCGTGTACGAATGGCGGTTTATTCCCTAATTTCAGAAGGACAAAAACAGGTTGTGCATAGGCAAGTAGGTCAATTGCTATTGAAAAATACTCCTCCAGAACAGCAAGAACACAAGATTTTTGCGATTGTAGATCAACTTAATGCAGGAATTGGTTTGATTAAACAACAATCGGAACGGGAAGAACTGGCTAAGTTAAATCTGCTTGCGGGTAAAAAGGCAAAATCATCATCCGCCTATCAACACGCATTTAATTATTTAAATGTGGGGCTTGGATTATTAGATGAGAAGAGTTGGGAAAGCCAATATGATTTGGTTTTAGCACTTCACGTAGAAGCTGCTGAAGCTGCGGCTCTCATTGAGCAAATTGAAGAGATGGAACACTTGGTTAATGTGGTGCTACAAAAAGCCAAAACGCTATTAGATAAAATCAAGGTTTATGAGATTAAAATTTCTTCGTATATCATCGCGCATAGGGCCTTAGAAGCAATCGAAACTGCTCTGCCAGTGTTAAAACAATTGGGTGTATTTTTACCCAGAAACCCAAACAAATTGCAGGTAATTCTTGGTTTGTTGCAAACCAAAATGACTCTGATTGGAAAACGTACTGAGAAGTTGATAGATTTGCCGGAAATGAGCGATCCTAGCAAGTTAGCTGCTATGCGTATTATGTCTAGTCTCAGTGGAGCGGCTTATGTTGCTATGCCAAATATGTTACCCTTATTAGTGTTTAAACAAGTCAATTTATCTGCTAAACATGGCAATACAATTCATTCTGCCTATGCTTTTGCATCTTATGGAGTTATTTTATGCGGAATAGTAGGTGAGATTGAAGTTGGTTATCAATTTGGAGAATTGGCTTTAAAACTACTGGAACGTTTTGATGCTAGAGAAATTAAAGCCAAAGTTTTTCAGGCGATTTATAATTTCATTAGGCATTGGAAGGAACATATTAAAACAACC
>JALWSU010000211.1 GCA_026993485.1 Thiotrichaceae bacterium
GAGGAAAACCATACCTCGGAGGTCGTTATATCTATAACCTCCGAGGTATGGTTTTCCTCGGAGGTTTTTCTTAACTTAATGGCAGTGAAGCTCCAGCGTGGGAACAAGAATGAAAAATATCGGAACTGTGATTTATATGATAAATTGATTAACTTTGATAAAAAAACAATCAGAGAAATCAGAGATTTCACAGAAATCACAGTTCAGACAATCAAAAAATATCTGAACTGTGGGTAATCAAGGTTGCCTCGCCAGGCGAAAGCCCTGGTCGTTGCTGCTGCGGTCGCCGGGGTCGAAGTAGTCACGGGACGCTGCCCGCACGCCACGCGCGTAGCTGCCCCCGGAACCGCCGCGAACAACACGCCAACCGCCCCCCCCCGGACCAGTTGGGTTACTATAGGGGGAGTTGCTATAGTAGTCCTCGCTATATATATCGGAAACCCACTCCCATACGTTCCCTACAGTGTCATCTATACCAAACTTATTTCCTGTAAAAGATCCAACAGGTGCAGTTTTCTTATTATCCCATTTACTACCACAACCATCACAATTGGCTTTATTAATACCAATCTTATTACCCCACCAATATTTAGTCTCCGTACCTGCCCTAGCTGCATATTCCCATTCAGCCTCTGTAGGCAAGCGATACTTTTTACCAGTTTGCCGGCTTAGCCATTTTGTATAAGCTACAGCGTCATTCCAAGACACATGAATCACAGGACGATTTCCACGCCCCCAGCCTTCATCATCTGGTTTAGTTCTACCAGTAGCCTCAGCAAATTTATCATATTCAGCAAAAGTCACCTCATACTTACCAATAGCAAAAGCCCCAACCGAAACCCGATGCACTGGTTTTTCATCAGAATCACCACCACCTTGAATATCGCCCATTCTAAAAGAACCAGCTTTAATCCAAACCATTTTGGGCCCTAAACTGCCGTCTTTTAAACGATCTTGAAATACTTTGCCGTGACGGGGTTTTGGTGGCACTGTCACAACCGGTTTTGGTTTCTGATTTCCTGGTTTTTCTTGCGGAACAATAGGTTTAGGCTTTGTTACTGCATCAGCTCCAACAATAAACACAAAATCACCGCGTGACAATTCATAATCTCTAATTTTCCCATATTGCGGAGTTTGATCTGTATGTTCTGGCACTTCGCCCTGTAAATATAATCCCAGTTCTTGTCCCGTAATATAACCATCATGGGTCAAATCGCCCAAACCAAACTGTAAAGCATCAACAAATGCTGGCGTAAATACACTTTTGGCTGGCACGGTTTCATTTTCACTACCAGCGGTGATAAATTGGCGAACTGGCTCTTTGGCTAATTTAGTGATTTGTCGTGGCACTTTGGGAAGTTCTTTCGCCTTAAAAACACTGCCTGAAAAACAACTATCGAATAAAAACAAAACATGTTTAGCTCGTATCCGCCTTGCTAAAGCGGTAATATCGGTCATTACCAAAGCTTTTTGTAAAAAACCGATCTTATCGACATTAGGATTAGGTGCGTCAGTAGGTACCAAAAAACCTTGACCATTATCGGTATGTCCATGTCCAGAATAGAAAAACAATAAACGGTTATTTGGTTTATAACCGTAATCGTTGACAAATTTTTTAAAACGCTCTTCTAATTTCGAGGCATTTAAATTCATAGACTTTTCAACCTTAAAACCTTGAGATTTAAGAACTGTTTCCACTTTGACCAATTCACGCGGAATATTGTTTAAATCTGGCCAACCATTGGTATAATCACTTTCTCCAATCAATAGCGCGTAACTACCAGTGTACGAAGATAAAATTGATTGGCCTTCAGATGAAGGGTCAAGTACTATTGTATCAGTAGCTCCTTTATCTTTTTCTGGTGGTTTCACAGCCGGTTCAGTACAAGATAACGATAACAAACTTAGTAAAATTATTAACGATAAATAAATGTATTTCGTCATGATTAACTCCTTATTTTGATGTTGGAGAGCCAAACCTGCCAGGTTTTTAAAACCTAGCAGGTTTTTTACCGTTGGAATTTCAAAGACCTCCGAGGTTTTGAAAACCTCGGAGGTCTGATTTGAAGGCTTAACTTAATGGCAAGCTCCAGCGTGGGAACGAGAAATCTACTTAACTTTGCAAGGCACGATATAAATCAATTAAAGTCAGTGAGGGTAAATTTACATATTTCCGCGAACTCCAAGCTCGAATAAATTTTTTGTTACTGTGATTTGTGTGATTTTTGTGATTGAATCTGATAAAAAAAGTTAATCAAAATCATAGTTAATCATTTAATCACAAAAATCACAGTTCAGACATTTAGCCTACAAATCAAATCAATCCTGCCATTAAAGCTCCTTCGTCTAAATCATCTTCGTCAGCTACCTTATCTGCCTTAGTAATTTCTAATTTCGGTAACTCAGGAGTAGTATTTTCTACAGGTAATGGTGGTAATTCCACTGATTGTGGAGGCGGTGAAACTGTTTTAGTTTTTTGAGGCTTAGCTAATTGTTCTGATTTCTCTTCAGTATCTTCACTATCTTCAGTATCTTCACTATCTTCAGTATCAAGATTTTTAATGACATAGCCATTAGATACATTGCTTTGGGTAAGTCCTAAATAGGCTAACCAAAGCAGTTTATTCGCTTTAGTTACCTTTGGACCGAGACCAAAGCGTTTGAAAAATTCTGGGTCTTTAGAATATAAAGCATCTAAAATCAAAGCACCTGTGGGTGTAGTGTCACTTATATTCACCTTTAGTTGTAAATATGAACGTTTTGAACGTCTTTTAGTTTTGGCTTTGGCTTTGGCTTTGGTTTCGCTAGACATTGAGTTAATTTATTCCTATTGATTATGATATAAAGTCAACCTTGGGCAACCGCAAGGGATTGCCCCTACAAACCGTATGATGGGGCAATTCCTTGTGGTTGCCCTCTATTTAACTTTGCAAGGCACGATATAAATCAATTAAACTCAGTGAGGGTAAATTTACATATTTCCGCACTATGCTTAATGCCCTAAATGCTGAATGTTTCCAACAACCTATAGCTGTAGACAGTTCTGGTTGATCCAAGAAATCAATGCTATTAAACCATGCTGGTGTAACATTAGGATGTTTGCCTTGAATATAATCTTTTAATGCCAGACTACCGCCACCAGCGCATAAAACCCCACCTACCGATTTAGGACATTGCGTATGTACAAAAGTATAAATATCTCGTGCGGTTAAATCATAAGCTCGTTTGATGAACTGGGTACAATCAATTTTGTAGCCCTGAATTACTGCGTAGCCATTTTCAAGTACAAATTCAATTTGAGAATCAGAAATTTGAATATTTTTAAGGAGTTCGTTCTCACTACAAGCACCTAATAGCATATTTTTCAAATGCTTGCGAATTAGAAATAATCCATGTTGGTCTTCAGCATCGGTGTGTTCTAAATCATACTGAATATCACCTTTAGATAATCTAAAGATACTGTAGTCAGTTGTATTACCACCAATATCTAAGACTAAATAGTCAGTTTTTGGCATTAAAACATTTTTTCCTACAGCTTCTTTATTAAAGCCAGAATCCCACAAAATTCGATTCCAAACGTGAGCGGTTGCTTCGGAAATTGTTGTAACCCCCAAGATTTTAATACCATCCGCTGTGCCGAAACCGTTTGGATGTTTGATTATAGCTGGTGGAATTTCTTGACGATTATCAGCGTCAGTATTAAAAATCCTAGTTTCTGCCATTATGGCTTCTTGTGCGGCATTAATTAGGCTTTTATTACGAGATCTAATACCATTTTTAGCACTTTGTTGATAATATAAATTAGTTGGTATGCTTTGCGTAACAAAGACTTCTTGGCCACTAAAGGGAGCAAATTTGGTGGCTAAATGTTGGAATAGAGCGGCTCTAATGCGTGTAATACGTTCACTACCAATTGTGTTTTCATTTGCGAATGATTCACGACCTACTGTAAAGGTCATTTCCCGTTCATCTTCGGGATAAACTGTTATTTCAGAATCTTCTGACTCTAGTCCACCTAAAAGAGTTTCAACGGAACTAATACCATAGCCAATATAGGACGGCTTATTAATGACTTTGACATTTAAATGTCCTTTTGCATCAAGTTCGGCATAAGCTAAGGCTGTGTAAGATGAGCCTTGATCGAATCCAACTGGGAATCCGGTATATTGTTTGATAAGTTGTATTTGGTTAGGTAATAATTTCATTTGTTGTGGTTAGTTGATTTTATATTGTTACTTAAAATAAAAGTTTAACTTTATTGAGATTAAAATTCAAGCATTATTGCTTGGATTAACAAATTTTATAATATTACTTTTATTAGTATATAGGACTTACGCACTGACAGCAGATTGGAGTCCAAAGCTTTAGCTTTGGACCGCACCAAAGCTAAAGCTTTGGACTCCAAGGAGAAAAAAAATTCGTTTGTCAATGCGTAAGTCCTAGAATTTTTGCAGGAGTGCAAGGTTACCTTGCACGAGTCGTTCAAGGTAACCTTGAACTCCAAAATCTAAAATTTCAATTTAAACTAAGTAAGTGTCGCTAAACCTCCGAGGTTTCCAAAACCTCGGAGGTTTGTATTGCAAATATTTTTCTGAAAACCTGTAGGTAAATTATGGATAAAGCAATAAATTGAGTTCTTCAATAAAGCGATTGTCACAAGGGATCGCCATATTCTTTGAGTGGGTATAAAAACTGTAGTTCGCCTTTTGCGCCTAATCCAAATAATGTTAGTGCTTTTAATCCTTCCTTTGAACTGCCTATGCTAAAGTGCAAATACTTGCCTTTTTGATGTAAGCCATTGCCTTCTCTTAATTTTCTCTTAATTGAATCTAGGCGCATAGAGAATTTTGTGGCTAATGTTTTGAGTAATAGCTGTTTATTAATTAGGCGTTGCCATTCTGGTTTTGAACTAATTGTTGTCAATTTATCACGGGTGTTATTATAGCATTGCCCGATCTGGTAGGGGCAATCCCTCGTGGTTGCCCTCTTTTGGCAGCGCGGGTAATGCAATAACAACCAGAATTTGACCATACCGAGCATTTTTTAAATATTGCAAAGCTATTTTTGCTGGTATAAAATGCAATTATTCGTTTAAAACAAAGGACAAAATTATGCAAGCATTACGCTATTTAATGATAACTCTTATTTTTTTAGTATCTTGTGGTAAAGAACAACCGCCACAAAATACATCCACTCAAGTTAATTCCACAATTGCAACTACGCAACTTGTAGGTTTACAAAATACACCAAGCTCTAAAAAGCCTGAAGTGTTTGTGCAATTGGGACATTCCTCTTCTGTAATATCCGTGGCGTTCAGCCCCGATGGCAAACTCGCCTTGTCGGGTTCAGAGGATAACACCCTGAAACTCTGGGAAGTTGCCAGCGGGCGTGAGCTGAGGACTTTCAAAGGACATTCCAATTCTGTTTTGTCCGTGGCGTTCAGCCCCGATGGCGAACTCGCCTTGTCGGGCAGTTGGGACAGCACAATCCGTTTATGGAATATCCAAACCGGGAAAGAAGTTGCTAAAATGGTAGGTTTTGAGAATGGCGAATGGGTAATAATCACTCCAGAAGGTTATTACAACGCTTCTCTCAACGGCGCAAAATACCTTAATGTGCGTATTGGTGATTTCCAAGTGTACAGCATTGATCAAGCTATTTACCCTCGCCCCGACATCGTTAAATTAGCTATAAAACTCGGTGACACGCAACAAGCCATTGCTCAACTTAGTCACGGTGCTGCCAAGTAAAAATAGCCGAACTTCAACCGCCTAAAGTTTGGTTTGTAAGGCCTCAATCTGGTGCAGCTTATAAAAAAGGTATTGTTAAATTGAGTTTCTTACAAGATTATGTTCGTGATACTGTGCGAGCTGATGGAGCGCAAACGCCGACTATTCCTAAAATTACTGGTTCGGGGGAATTTTTTGAACTGGTTTTGGCTAAGAAATAAAAGAATTTTTGCAGGAGTGCAAGGTTACCTTGCACGAGTCGTTCAAGGTAAGCTTAAACTCCAAAGCAGCTAAACCTCCGAGGTTTTCAAAACCTCGGAGGTTTGACAAGGTAAGCTTAAACT
>JALWSU010000212.1 GCA_026993485.1 Thiotrichaceae bacterium
GGTCTGAGCAATTAAGACCCAAAGACCTCCGAGGTTTTGAAAACCTCGGAGGTCTGAGCAATTAAGACCCAAAGACCTCCGAGGTTTTGAAAACCTCGGAGGTCTGAGCAATTAAGACCCAAAGACCTCCGAGGTTTTGAAAACCTCGGAGGTCTGAGCAATTAAGAAGAGTCACAAACATGAGAACCGAAGAAATTCTTCAAATAATTGAGCAAGCCGTCAAGGACGGAGTCAGCTCCCTGAATCTTTCCAAAAAGGGCTTGACAACATTACCTCCTGAAATTGCTCAATTAACTAAACTAGAAAGTCTTGATCTTCGTGAAAATCAATTGAATATTTTGTCTCCAGAAATAGCAAAACTCAAAAAGCTAAAAGTTCTTAATCTTGGGGATAATCAATTAATAAGTTTACCAACTGAAATCGGAACACTTACGAAGTTAAAACGGCTATATCTTGATAATAATCAAATTACTTATCTACCAGCTACTATCGGTGAGTTGAGTCAGCTAGTCTTGCTAGATATCAGTGGGAATAAATTAACAGCTTTACCGCCAACGATTGGGAAGCTGAGACAATTAACAACAATCAATTTGGGATTCAATCAGTTGACAGCTTTACCGCCAGAAATTGGGCAATTGAATTCCTTAAGCGAACTTGATTTGCGTGGCAATTTGCTAACTAAATTACCCCCTGAAATCGGGGAGTTAAGTAATTTAATTGAGCTTTATTTATTAAATAATCAATTTGTTAGCTTACCTAAAGAAATAGGTAATTTAAAACAATTGTGTTGGCTCTATATAAGTGGTAATCAACTCAGTAGCTTGCCTCCCGAAATTGGACAAATAACTAAATTGAACGGGCTAGGTATCCAAAAAAATAAACTGATAAGCTTACCTCAAGAAATTGGGCAACTAGACAACTTAAAAACTTTAGATATTCGAGACAATCAATTAACCAGCTTACCTCCAGAGATTTCTGATCTCAGCAATCTCACTGAACTCAATGTCAGTAATAATCAATTGTCTACGCTACCAGACGATATTTGGGAACTGAATAAATTATTTTGGATTGATTTCAGTGAAAATCAATTGAAGATTCTACCTCTAGGCATTGAAAATCTCTCTCATTTAAGCTTGCTTAATCTTAGTTTTAATCAGCTAACTCGGTTGCCTCATGGTATTGGTAAATTGCAATCTTTGATGAAATTGGAGTTAATGGAGAATAAACTAAGCTCCTTGCCGTCAGAAATTGGAGAGTTAAGGATTCTAAGTGAACTCTATTTGTCCGATAATCAATTGACAAGTTTACCACCTGAAATTGCTGGCCTCCAAAATCTTACTGAACTTTACTTAAATGCTAATCAATTGAAGACTTTACCTGTTGAGCTATTTAAATTGAGCAATTTAACCGTTTTGGCAGTTCGGGAAAATCAATTAACAGCTTTGCCAGTTGAAATTGGGAAACTATCACAACTAGAACTTCTTGATATTCGTGAAAATCAAATTAGTAGCTTACCTAAAACTATTGGTAAATTAAAGCAATTAAAGATACTCAATCTTGGGGATAATCAATTAACAAAATTGCCTCCTGAAATTGGCAAACTTAATAAATTGAGAGGGTTATATTTGAATGGCAATAAACTCTCAACATTGCCTCCAGAAGTATGTAACTTGACACAGTTAACTAATTTAGGGCTTAGAACAAATCAATTGGTAAGTTTACCATCGAAATTGTTTCGTTTGGAAAATTTGGAAAAACTGGTTTTAAGTTATAATAAACTTACAGTTTTACCGTCAGACATTGGAAAGCTTAGCAAGTTAAGTGAACTGGCTGTTAATAAAAATCAACTTACAATTTTGCCTACTGAAATTTCTCAATTGAGTAACTTAATTGATCTCAATCTTCGGGCTAATCAATTCAATACCTTACCGTTAGAACTTGGCAAACTCAAGTCTCTGAGACAATTAAATCTTGGTGGTAATCAACTCAAAGTTTTATTTGCAGATATTGGCAAACTTAAAAATTTGAAATGGTTATATATTGATAATAATCAAATTACTACACTACCATCAGTAATTGGACAGCTTTCAGAACTTACCGGTTTATATTTAAATGGGAATTTATTATCTGCTTTGTGTCCAGAAATTGGGCAGTTGAAAAAATTAAATACCCTAAATATAGGTTTTAATCAATTAAGAGATTTACCTTCAGAAATTGGGAATCTTCGCAATCTTACAAGATTAGATATTCGAGATAATAAACTCTCTAATTTACCTAAAGAACTTGCTAATTTAACCAAGTTAAATGAATTATACCTTTCTAATAATCAAGTCACTGTTTTACTCCCAGACATTGGGGAAATTCCAAATGTGAAATGGTTATATTTAGATGGCAATCAGTTGACAAGCTTGCCTACGGAAATTGGAAATTTACACAATTTAACTGTACTTGGACTTCATAACAATCAATTGGCATCTTTACCGCCAGAAATAGGTTTATTAATAAATTTAGAGTGCTTGGATATTCGTGAGAATCAATTAACCACTTTACCCCCTGAACTGGCTAAACTCAAAAATCTCAGATGCTTATATCTTGACGGAAATCCACTGAGTTTACCAAATTCTGAAATTATTAAACAGGGTACCAATGCAATTTTGACTTATTTTCAAGAGTTACTTCAAGATTAGACAAACAAACTATTAGAGTTAGCCCCCTCCTCCCCCAGCGGGGAGGGAGGGGTGGGGATTTATGGACAAGTCAATTAATTAAACTGCAAAAATGCTTAATTCTAAAATTATTGAACGTGATTTATCAGTGCTATGGCATCCTTGCACTCAAATGAAAGATCATGAAACTTTGCCTTTAATTCCGATTCGACGTGCTGAGGGAGTTTGGTTAGAAGATTTTGAGGGTAAACGCTATATTGATGCTATTAGTTCTTGGTGGGTGAATTTATTGGGTCATGCAAATCCCCGTATTAATGCTGCTATTCGTGATCAGTTAGAAAATTTAGAGCATGTGATATTAGCTGGTTTTAGCCATGAACCCGTCATTAAATTGTCGGAGCGTTTAATTGAGATGACTCCGCCTTATTTTACTCGCTGTTTTTATGCTGATAATGGTTCGGCTGGTATAGAAGTTGCGCTAAAAATGAGTTTTCATTATTGGCGTAATCAAGGGCAAACGCAGAAAACTAAGTTTGTGACTTTGCAAGATAGTTATCATGGTGAAACTTTGGGTGCGTTGGCTGTAGGTGATGTAGCCTTATATAAGGAAACTTATGCGCCATTGTTAATGGAAACGTTGATTGCGCCATCGCCAGCAGGTTGTTATGCTGAATCGGGGGAATCTTATGAAGATTATGCGCGGCGACAGTTTGAACAAATGGCAGTGTTATTGGAACAATATGCTAATGAGATAGCAGCAGTGATTGTTGAACCTTTGGTGCAATGTGCTGGTGGGATGCGAATGTATCATCCTGTGTATTTGCGCTTATTGCGAGAGGTTTGCGATTATTATAAGGTGCATTTGATTGCGGATGAAATGGCGGTGGGTTTTGGGCGCACGGGAACTATGTTTGCTTGTGAACAGGCAAATATTGTTGCTGATTTTTTGTGTTTGTCTAAAGGTTTAACTGGGGGGTATTTGCCTTTAGCTGTAGTATTGACAGGTGAGGAGATTTACCAAGCTTTTTATGATGATTATACGAGTTTAAAAGCTTTTTTACATTCTCATAGTTATACTGCAAATCCTTTAGCTTGTCGAGCAGCTTTAGCAAGTTTAGAAATTCTAGCAGAAGACAAGGTTATTGAAAATAATCATAAATTGGCGCAAGTAATGGCTGAGGTTACGCAGTCTTTGCGGGAGCATCCTCATGTTGGAGAGGTGCGACAGCAGGGGATGATTCTGGCTATAGAAATGTTTAAAGATAAGGCAAAAAAAGAGCCTTATCCTTGGCAAGAACGACGTGGTTTGCGTGTTTATGAGTATGCTTTAGATAAAGGTGCTTTATTGCGTCCTCTTGGTAATGTGATTTATTTTATGCCTCCTTATGTAATTACTCCAGCACAAATTCGTCAATTAGCTGCAATTGCTGAAGAAGGTATTAATAGAGCCACAGAAAATTAATAATGCGATGTTCACGTTTATATATAGATAGCCCCTTATTTGTTGGAGAGGAATTGGTTTTGCCAAAAGAATCAGCGCATTATTTGTTAAATGTCCTCCGCTTGCGCCTTGGTGCGGTAGTGATTTTATTTAATGGACAGGGTGGCGAATATCTTGCTAATTTAGTTGCAATTACGAAAAAATCTGCTAGGTTACAGGTTCAGGATTATAATCCAGTTGATAGGGAATCAAATCGGCAGATTAGCTTAGTGCAAGCGATTTCGCGTCCTGAACATATGGATTATACAATCCAAAAAGCAGTAGAGTTAGGCGTACAAGGGATAGTTCCAATTATCACTGAACGGAGTGCGCCTCTGGGTAAGGCTAAAATTCATAAGCGTGAACAACATTGGCGCAAAATTATTATTAGTGCTTGTGAACAATCAGGTAGAAATCGTTTGCCAAGATTATTTCAAGTACAAAGCTTAACTGCTTGGTTAGCTGAAGCACGGCAGGGTATTTGTCTAGTATTATCTCCTACTGGTAAAAATACTTTACCAAAGGTGATTACAAATTTAAATGAAAATCAAGCTTTGACTGTATTAATAGGTGCTGAAGGAGGTTTAAGTGATAGCGAAATAGAACAAGCGAAACAAGCTGGTTATTTAGATATTCGTTTAGGGCCGCGCATTTTACGTACTGAAACGGCAGCGGTGACAGTGCTGGCGATATGTCAAGGAATGGTGGGAGATTTTCAAATCTAATCCGAAGCGTGGGAAAAGGGCAACCACAAGGGATTTTTTTTACTCGTTCCCAAGCTCCAGCTCACTCTCTTATACACAAGGGCAACCACAAGGGATTGCCCCTACAAACAATGATGTAGGGGCAATTGGTTGCCCTACATCAGTTACAAACTTTTGGAGTAACAATTTTTAATGGATATTTTTCATAGCATCATTCTCGGAATCATTGAAGGAGTAACCGAGTTTTTACCGATTTCATCAACTGGTCATCTGATTGTTGCGAGTGAATGGCTTGGTTTAGTGCAAACTGAAAGCAATAAAGCTTTTGAAGTTATTATCCAATTAGCCGCTATTTTGGCGGTTATTGCCAACTATCGAGACAAATTCACCTTTAAGCATACTCAATTATGGTTAAAAGTAGGAATTGCATTTGTTCCTATTGGTTTAGTGGGATTGTTATTTCATCATCAAATTAAGGCACTATTTTCTGTAGAAATTGTTGCTACTATGTTCATTGTTGGAGGGGTAATTTTCTTATTAGTTGAACAGTTTTTAAAACAGCGTCAAGCTACTACTACCAATGTTGAGAATATTAGTTTTATTCAAGCGGGTATTATTGGTATTGCCCAAGTATTTGCTCTGATTCCGGGTACTAGTCGGGCAGGTTCTTCTATTGTTGGGGCATTATTAGTTGGTATTAGCCGCAAAGCTAGTGCCGAATTTTCTTTTTTGCTCGCCTTGCCTGTTATGATTGCTGCTAGTGGATTAGATTTATTGCAGCATTATCAAGATTTTGCTGGAGCGAATGTTTTACCTTTAATAGTTGGATTTTTGACTGCTTTTGTATCCGCTTATTTAGTAATGAAATTATTTATTTCTTTCCTGAATCGCTTTACTTTTAATGCTTTCGGTATTTATCGGATAGCTTTTGGTTTGCTACTTTTTTATATGCTTTATGCGGGTAGTATAGTAGACTAAGATATTGATAATTATGTTAGAACCAAAATTGTCTGAACTTTGATTTTTCTGATTTTAAAGAGTTACAGGATTTTTCTCGTTTCCATGCTCGCTCCAGCGTCACTGCCATTAAGTTAAGCCAAACCTGCCAGGTTTTTAAAACCTGGCAGGTTTAATTTCTGTTGGAGTTTCAAATTTTCAGGCTTAATTTGGTGGCAGTGTCGCTCCAGCGTGGGAACGAGAACAAATTAACGGTTTATAGG
>JALWSU010000213.1:0-15696 GCA_026993485.1 Thiotrichaceae bacterium
AGCTTAAATCGCCAGACAAACCCACCTAAAAACATTGTGTTATTATTACCAAGCAACAAACGCCAGTTTGGCTCCTATGCTAAAGCTATCAAAACAGGCTTTCTCGCCGCAGCTAAGGCAGAAAAAGATCCAGCTAAGATTACCGTTAAATCAGTTACTGAAAGAAGGATTGTTAAGGTTTATCAAAAAGCTGTAACACAAGGGGCTGATTTTGTGGTCGGACCTTTACTACCTCCTACAATTTCTATTTTAGCTAATAGCCAACTGCTATTACCTGTACCAACATTAGCGTTAAATCATTTAGAAACGCCTGTTAATACAGGCAACTTGTATCAAGTAGCTTTATCAGCTAAAGACGAAACGATAGAGGCGGCAAAGCGTGGTTGGGCAGATGGACACAAATCAGCATTTGTCTTAGTGCCTGATGGTGATTGGGGAGAAAGCTTATTAAAAGTATTTAAAACCGAATGGGAAAAACAGGGCGGACAAATCAGCCAGCACATTTATGGCAAATCTTTTAAGCGTTCAATTCCAAAAGCCCTAAAAAAACTTAAAGCAACGGATATGGTATTTATGGTAGCGCTACCTCAACATGCCCCAAAAATTCATAAATTTATCGTTAAAGCTCTTGGCGAGAAATTACCTATTTATAGTATTTCTCGTGTTTACGGTGGCACTCTTAATCCTAAACGAGATACTAAGTTAAATGGCATCATGTTTATGGATATGCCTTGGATTTTAGCACCTGATAATAAAGCCACTCAATTGCAACAAACTATTTTGCAACAAACTGGTAAAAAGGCTATGGCGCAATTCAACCGTTTATATGCCTTTGGTGTTGAAGCTTATTATTTATTGGCAAAACTCCAAACATTAGACAAGCATCAATGGCAAGGAGAAACTGGGCATTTATCAATTAATAATCTGGGTGTTATTCATCGCAATCAGTTACCTTGGGCGCGTTTTGTTGATGGCAAACCGCAAGTATTTGAATAAATAAGCTATTCTTCGGGACAATGGGCTGAAACACTAGCCCATACCTACCTATGCCAGCAAGGTTTACAGCCCCTTGAGCATAACTTTCGTAGCAAAAGGGGAGAAATTGATCTAATTATGCTTGAGCAACAGATTTTAGTTTTTATAGATAGAAGTGCGCTATTGAAAAAAAAGTCAGCGGTGGAGTATAGAAAGTATTGATTTTCGTAAACAGCAACGAATTTTAACCACAGCCTCTTATTATCTACATACCCATGGACACAAAAATATCCTTGCCGTTTTGATGCCGTTTTAAGGTGCTATGGAAAATCCACAATTACATTGGATCAAAGATGCTTTTAGAGCATAGTATAATTTTTTATAGCGTTTACCAATTGCATAAAATACAGCTCGTAAATCTGCTAGGTTTTAAAAACCTGACAAATTTGTACTTAACTAAATAGGGTAATGCTATACAAATCTCTATCCTCGTTCTATCCTCCTTATCTTCCTTATCCTAGTTCCCACGCTCCAGCGTGGGAACGATAGTAATAAATTGAAAACTAAGTGAAAATACCTAACAATAGGCTGCACCTAATCAAAACTATCCGAACTATTGTTGTATCAAATCCTAATATTTGGGATAATGAATTATTAATAGAATAACTACATAAACGATAATAAATGCCAAAACGTACTGATTTAAAAAGTATTTTAATTATTGGAGCGGGACCAATTGTCATTGGGCAAGCTTGTGAGTTCGATTATTCTGGCGCACAAGCTTGCAAAGCCTTAAAGGATGAGGGCTATAGAGTCATTTTGGTAAATTCCAATCCGGCTACCATTATGACCGATCCTGAAATGGCAGATGCCACTTATATTGAGCCGATTCAGTGGCAAGCTGTCGCTCGCATTCTTGAGCATGAGCGTCCCGATGCCCTATTGCCAACGATGGGGGGGCAAACGGCTCTGAATTGTGCCTTAGATTTGGCGCATGAGGGTGTTTTAAAGCAGTTTGGCGTAGAAATGATCGGTGCTAGCATTGAGGCGATTGAGAAAGCGGAAAATCGGGATAAATTTCGTAATGCAATGACAAACATTGGTTTAGATATGCCTAAATCATTTATTGCCCATAATCTGGAACAAGCTTTTGAGGCACAAAGCCAAATTGGTTTTCCAGTCGTCATTCGCCCTTCTTTTACCCTTGGTGGTAGTGGCGGCGGCATTGCTTATAATCGTGAAGAATTTATCCATATTTGTGAGCGTGGTTTAGAATTATCGCCTACTCATGAATTATTGATTGAAGAGTCAGTGCTAGGTTGGAAAGAATTTGAAATGGAGGTGGTGCGAGATAATAAAGATAATTGCATCATTGTTTGTTCTATAGAAAATTTCGATCCTATGGGCGTACATACTGGCGATTCGATCACTGTCGCGCCGATTCAAACCTTGACAGATAAAGAATATCAAATCATGCGTAATGCCTCAATAGCTGTATTACGCGAAATCGGTGTTGATACTGGTGGCTCAAATGTACAATTTGCACTAAATCCTAAAGATGGGCGCATGATGATTATTGAAATGAATCCGCGCGTTTCACGCTCATCTGCGCTCGCATCTAAAGCTACTGGCTTTCCAATCGCCAAAGTTGCCGCCAAACTCGCCATCGGTTATACCTTAGATGAACTCGATAATGAAATCACTGGCGGCGCGACTCCAGCCTCTTTTGAGCCAACAATTGATTATGTTGTTACCAAAGTCCCGCGTTTTACCTTTGAAAAATTTCCCCAAGCTGAGCCTTTATTGACTACCCAAATGAAATCTGTTGGTGAAGTCATGGCGATTGGGCGCACATTTCAAGAATCTTTGCAAAAAGCTTTGCGTGGCTTGGAAACTGGCGTAAATGGACTTGATGAGCGGATCAGTCCTGATATGGATCCAACTTCAACTGAAGTGCGTGACTTATTACGCCATCAACTACAAAATCCAGGTCCTGAGCGTTTATGGTATATTGCCGACGCATTTCGCGCTGGTTGGACAATTGAGCAAGTTCAAAAACTTACAAATATTGATCCTTGGTTTCTAGTTCAAATTGTTAATTTAGTTGATGAAGAATCCAGTTTATGTATTGGCTGCTTAGAAAATATGCAGCCAGATAGATTTCGAGCTTTAAAACGTAAAGGCTTTTCAGATCGGCGCTTAGCGCAATTATTAGATGTCGATGAAGATAATGTTAGAAAAGTACGCCACAGTTTTAATATACGCCCAGTTTTCAAGCGAGTAGATTCTTGCGCTGCCGAATTTTCCGCTAGTACCGCCTATATGTATTCTACTTATGAAGAAGAATGCGAGGCTTATCCTAGTCAACGTGATAAAATTATAGTTTTAGGCGGTGGGCCTAATCGTATTGGTCAAGGGATTGAATTTGACTATTGTTGTGTACAAGCCGCCCTAGCATTGCGCGAAGATGGTTATGAAACCATTATGGTCAACTGCAATCCTGAGACTGTTTCTACCGATTATGATACCTCAGATCGGCTCTATTTTGAACCGCTCACTTTAGAAGATGTATTAGAAATCATAGAGATAGAAAAACCTAAAGGGGTTATAGTTCAATATGGTGGACAAACCCCATTAAAATTGGCACGATCCCTAGAGGCAGCAGGTGCGCCCATTATTGGTACAACACCAGATTCAATTGATTTAGCCGAAGATCGTGAACGTTTTCAAAATCTTATTCATGAATTAGGTTTGCGACAGCCCCCCAATCGCACCGCTCGCACACCTGATGAGGCTTTAAAACTAGCTGATGAAATTGGCTATCCGTTAGTTGTCAGACCCTCCTATGTGCTTGGCGGACGGGCTATGGAAATTGTTTATAATCAGGAAGAATTAAATAGTTACATGCACCAAGCCGTCTCGGAATCTAATAATTCACCAGTTTTATTGGACCGTTTTTTAGAAGATGCAATAGAGGTAGATATTGATGCAGTTTGTGATGGTGAGCAAGTTTTAATCGGCGGTATTATGGAACATATTGAACAGGCAGGCGTACATTCTGGCGATTCCGCCTGTTCTTTACCACCATATGGCTTATCAGCTATGATAATTGATCAATTGCGTGAACAAATGAGCCGTATGACAAAAGCCTTAAATGTGGTAGGATTAGCAAATGCCCAATTTGCGATTCAAAATCAAACTATCTATGTTTTAGAAGTCAATCCGCGTGCCTCACGCACAGTGCCTTTTGTTTCAAAAGCTACCGGCTTATCTTTAGCACGGATTGCGGCTCGCTGCATGGTTGGACGTAGTTTAGCCGCACAGGGTACGACGCAAGAATGCGTACCTAGCTATTACTCAGTAAAAGAAGCCGTATTTCCATTTGCCAAATTTTTAGGCGTTGATCCCTTATTAAGTCCAGAAATGAAATCAACAGGCGAAGTTATGGGCGTGGGGCGAAATTTTGGAGAAGCTTTTGCAAAATCACAATTGGCAGCAGGTATTGATTTACCCCACTCAGGCTTAGCTTTTTTGAGTGTGCGTGATGCTGACAAAAATGCCGCAGTTGATGTCGCAAAGGAATTAGTAGCTTTGGGTTTTGAACTGTTAGCAACGCGAGGAACTGCACAAGCAATTGAAGCTGAAGGTATTGATTGTACTTTAGTCAATAAAGTCACTCAGGCTAGACCCAATATTGTAGACCGAATAAAAAATGATGAAATTAGTTTTATCGTCAATACAACCGAAGGTAAACGCGCTATAGCCGATTCATTTGAAATTCGCCGCACAGCTTTACAACATAAAGTAACTTATACAACCACAATTGCTGGGGCTAGAGCGACAGTGTTAGCACTGAAAGCCTTAGATGCCACTGATGTTAATCGTTTACAAGACTTACACCAAGAATTACAGGGGATAACAAGCGCATGAAAAAATCACCCATGACAATACAGGGAGCGCAAAAGTTGCGCGAAGAATTAAAGAATTTAAAGGCGGTAGAACGCCCTAATGTCATCCAAGCTATTGCAGAAGCGCGTGCGCTTGGTGATTTAAAGGAAAATGCCGAATATCATTCGGCGCGAGAACAACAAAGTTTTATTGAAGGGCGTATTTCTGAACTTGAAAGCAAACTTGCTACCGCAGAAATTATTGATATTACTAAAATCAATGCTAGAGGCAAAATAGTTTTTGGTACAACTGTAGAATTGAAAAATATCGAAACCGAAGAAAAGGTTACTTATAAAATTGTTGGCGATGACGAAGCCGATATTGAAGCCAACTTAATTTCGATCAGTTCTCCCATAGCCCGTGCCTTGATAGGTAAACAAAAAGGCGACAAAGTTATTGTACAAGCTCCTAGCGGCAATAAAGAATATGAAATTTTGGAAGTGAAGTATATTTAAGTTGTTAATAAACCTCCGAGGTTTTCAAAACCTCGGAGGTTTTTAGCCAAAATCTCTGAAATACTAATAAGGTATAAATTCGTATAAATCCTTTCCTTTTATCTCTCCTTAATCCTAAATTAACAATCAGGTTTCTATGAAAACTTAACTTAATCTAATCCCCAAATTTATTTTATTTACTTACAAGAAAAAATGTAATTGAGGTAACAATACCCAAATGACAACTATTGTTCAACGCATTTCTGAAACCCTTTCTATTCCAGAAACTCAGGTACAATCAGCCATCAACTTACTTGATGATGGCGCAACAGTACCATTTATTGCCCGTTATCGTAAAGAAGTGACTGGCGGTTTAGATGATACTCAACTGCGTCTTTTAGAGGAACGCTTATACTATTTGCGTGAATTAGATGAACGCCGTGAGGTTATTTTAAATAGCATCCGTGAGCAGAAGAAACTCACACCTGAATTAGAAGCGGCTATTAGAGAAGCTGATACCAAAACCCGTTTAGAAGATATTTACCTACCTTATAAACCCAAACGCAACTCTAAAGCCAAAAAAGCTAAGGAAGCTGGGCTGGAACCATTAGCTATTGGATTATTAGAAAATCCAAGCCAGAATCCTGAAGAAGCGGCTAGCAGTTATATCAATGCTGATAAGGGTATTGAAAACAGTCAAAAAGCCTTAGAAGGCGCACGCTATATTTTGATGGATAAATTTGCGGAAGATGCTTCCTTACTGGAAGAACTACGCAATTATCTCTGGGAAAATGCAACTTTGACTTCTAAAGTTATTAAAGGAAAAGAAGAAAAAGCGGCTAAATTTGCTGATTATTTTGAACATAAAGAGCCGTTAAAAACGGTTCCATCTCATCGCGCCCTTGCCATGTTTCGTGGACGAAAAGCCCGTTTGTTGAAATTAAATTTAATCGTTGAAGGTCAAGATGAGGCAGGCAATCTAGAAGATGTAGCACCTAAATTTTGTGAAAGTAAGATTGCTAAGCATTTTCAGATTGAAAATCAAGAACGTCCTGCTGATGCTTGGTTATTGGAAACTGTACATCTAGCATGGCGTTCCAAAATTCGTCCACATTTGGATGCACAATTAATGACCCAGCTGCGTGAATATGCTGATGTCGAAGCCATGAAGGTTTTTTCTAGCAACTTACATGATTTATTATTAGCTGCGCCCGCAGGACAGCGTACTACTATGGGTTTAGATCCGGGAATACGCACTGGGGTTAAAGTTGCCGTTATTGATCCTACTGGTAAATTATTGGAGACCGCCACTATTTCGCCTTTCACACAGAAAAACAGAAGGTGGCAAGAGTCAATTGATAAATTGGCTGAATTAGCGGCGAAACATAAGGTAGAACTCATCTGTATCGGCAATGGCACTGGCTCAAGGGAAACCGATAAGTTAGTAGCTGACTTAATCAAACAACATCCAGATTTAAATCTGGCTAAACTGGTAATCTCTGAAGCTGGTGCATCAGTATATTCGGCCTCAAAATTAGCTGCTGAAGAATTTCCAGATTTAGATGTATCAATACGTGGTGCTATTTCTATAGCCAGACGTTTACAAGACCCCTTAGCTGAACTGGTAAAAATTGAACCCAAATCTATTGGTGTTGGTCAATATCAACACGATGTCAATCAGAAAAAATTAGCACGAACTCTTGAAGGGGTAGTCGAAGATTGTGTGAATGCTGTTGGTGTTGATATAAATACAGCTTCAATACCGTTGTTGAGTAGTGTTTCTGGCTTAAATTCTAGAATAGCACGTCAGATTGTAGCCTATCGTGATGAACATGGTGCATTTTCTAATCGTGAAGATTTAAAGCAAGTTACCAGTTTTGGTGAAAAAACTTTTGAGCAGGCGGCAGGCTTTTTGCGAATTATGACTGGGGATAACCCTTTAGACGCTTCGGCGGTTCATCCTGAAGCTTATCCGATTGTAGAACGTATTGTTGCGAAAACTAAGAAATCAATTGATAGTTTAATTGGTGATAGTAAATTTTTGCAAACTCTTAACCCGGAAGATTATACTGATGACAGGTTTGGTTTACCTACTGTAACGGATATTTTACGAGAACTGGAAAAGCCAGGCCGAGACCCACGTCCAGAGTTCAAAACCCCAGCCTTTAAGGAAGGGGTGGAATCCATTGAAGACCTTGAAGCTGATATGATCCTAGAAGGGGTTGTCACCAATGTGACCAACTTTGGAGTATTTGTAGATGTTGGAGTGCATCACGATGGTTTAGTACATGTTTCTGCACTTTCAAAGAATTTTGTAAAGGATCCGCATGATGTTGTCAAAACTGGCGATGTAGTAAAGGTAAAAGTGCTAGAAATTGACCTTAAACGTCGGCGGGTGGCCTTGAGTATGTCATTTAATGAAGAAGTCAAATCGGAACCACGCAGCAAGAGGAGAGAAAAAGAACTGAGCCGTCCTCGTCCTCGTGTGCGTAAAAGACAGCGTAAGGCTAAGGTTAGTAGTAAATCAACCCCAAGCATAGCTCAAACTAATAATCAACCATCAGGATTTGCGAGTATTATGGAAGAAGCTTTTGCTAATGCTCGTAAGAATTGAAGGATTAAGGGCAATCGGTTAGAAAACCTCCGAGGTTTGGTAAGCGAAGCTAAACCTCGGAGGTCTTTGAAATTCCAACGGTAAAAAACCTGCCAGGTTTTAAAAACCTGGCAGGTTTTGCTTAACTTAATGGCAGTGACGCTGGAGCGTGGGAACGAGCGAGAATGCGTAACCTCAGTTCTTCAGTTAATAATTTCTTTAATTAACCCAGGCCCTCGATAAATTAAACCAGTATAAATTTGTACTAAGCTAGCACCAGCTTTAAATTTATCTTGTGCATCAGCGGCACTCATTACACCTCCAGCAGCAATGATAGGAATTTTATTCTTGAGTGCCGCATTTAGTTGTTGTACTACTTCAGTAGCACGCTCTGATAAAGGTGCGCCACTCAAACCACCTGCTTCTTTGGAATGGGGTAAATTTTCCACGTTTTCCCGTGATAGCGTCGTATTCGTCGCAATTACGCCATCTATATTATGAGCTAATAGCTTATCTGCAATGCTTGCTACTTCTGCTTCGCTTAAATCGGGCGCAATTTTAATTACCAATGGTACATATTTATTATATTGAGTAGCTAATTGTTGTTGAGCTTCTTTTAAACTAGTTAAGAGGTGATCTAATTCATCTCCTGTTTGTAATTGGCGTAGCCCTTGTGTATTAGGAGAGGAAATATTGATTGTCACATAATCGGCATGAGGATAGACTTTTTGGAAACCAATCAAATAATCATCTACGGCTTTATCTAAAGGCGTATCAAAGTTCTTACCAATATTAATGCCAAGTATGCCTTTATAATTAGCTTTTTGAACATTTCCAATGAGTTTATCAATACCCTCATTATTAAAACCCATGCGATTTATAATTGCTTGCGCCGCTGGTAAACGAAACAGGCGTGGTTTAGGATTACCCGACTGAGGGCGTGGAGTGACAGTTCCTACCTCAATAAATCCAAATCCCAAAGCTGCTAAACCATTAATACATTCAGCATTTTTATCCATTCCCGCAGCCAGCCCAACAGGATTAGGAAAATTTAAACCCATTACCTTAATGGGTGCATTTACTCCACTTTCGCTTGTACCAAAAATCAGTTGAGTTAATTTTAGTGCGTGGAGTATTTTTAGGCTACTTAGAGTAATTTTATGGGCGGTTTCTGGTGAAAATTGGAATAATAAAGGACGTAAAAATGAATATATCATAAGTTGTTTCGGCTTATATAGTATTTCAGATAAAGATTTTGCCCAAAAACCTCCGAGGTTTTCAAAACCTCGGAGGTTTAGACTTATGTACTGAACCATAAATTATTTAATATATTGGACTCCAAAGCTAAAGCTTTGGACTCCAAGATATTAAAAATATGTTAAATAATTTGTGGTTCAGTACATAGCAGAATAAATTATATGATAATTTGCGCCTTGAGGCTTTATAAGTGCAAGGTTACCTTGCACTCCAAGCCGTGCTGCAACTCCGTACAAGCAATGCGTCAATCAGCCCTACAACACAATTTGCTGCATATAAGTTTTAAAAATTTCCATATAATGAGGAATTGGCATCAAAAACGCATCATGTCCTTCATGTGCTTTGATTTCAGCATAACTAACATCTTTTCTCTTATTTAATAAAGCATTAACAATTTCGCGTGAACGAGCTGGCGAAAATCGCCAATCGCTGGTAAAAGAAATCACTAAAAATTTTGCCAATACTTTTGCTAAGGCTTCGGAAAGATTTCCATCATGCTCACTAGCAGGATCAAAATAATCTAAAGCTTTTGTCATCAATAAATAAGTATTAGCATCAAAGCGTTCAACAAATGAGCTTCCTTGATAACGTAAATAGCTTTCAACTTGAAATTCAACATCAAAGCCAAAATTCAATTTACCTTCACGCAGTTCCCGCCCAAATTTTTTACGCATAGCAACTTCAGATAAATAAGTAATATGCCCCAGCATTCGTGCTAACATTAAGCCTTGACGTGGTACAGTATCATGTTGATAATAATGTCCAGCGTAAAATTCGGGGTCTTTGAGTATTGCTTGACGGGCAACCTCATTAAAAGCAATATTTTGGGCACTTAATTTCGGTGCAGCAGCAATTACAACAGCATGACGCAAATGATTTGGATAATCTATTGCCCATTGCAGGGCTTGCATTCCCCCCAAACTGCCTCCTATCACCGCCGCCCATTGAGAAATACCTAAAACATCACCAAGTCTAGCTTGGCTTTTAACCCAATCACGCACAGTAATAATTGGAAAATCCGGCCCATAAGGTTTACCCGTATCAGGATTAATGCTTTTGGGACCAGTTGAACC
The DNA here is from genome assembly GCA_026993485.1 of Thiotrichaceae bacterium. Taxonomy (GTDB): domain Bacteria; phylum Pseudomonadota; class Gammaproteobacteria; order Beggiatoales; family Beggiatoaceae; genus JAUXCJ01. The sequence goes on from JALWSU010000213.1 coordinate 10,281, forward strand.
TTTACAGCCACCTAAATTATTTAGAGAAACTACAAAAAACCTATTGGTATCAATAGGTTTTCCTGGACCAATGCAAGTATCCCACCAACCTGGTTTTTTATCCTGCATAGTATAATAACCAGCAGCATGATGATCGCCACTCAAAGCGTGGCAAATCAGCACCGCATTTGAATGGCTTTTATTTAAACTTCCATAAGTTTCATAAATTAGTTCATAATTATCTAAAGTCCGCCCACAATCCAAAGCCAGTGGCGTTGTAAACTTATGAGTTTGTGGCGTGACTAATCCAACATTATCGGGTGGTAAAATGTCAGGCATAAAATTATCCTAAGCAAAATGTGAATTATTATAACGTATGAATAAAAACCGAGAAATCAAAATCAGTAAATTTTTAAGTTATGTACTACGCCATAAACCTGAATCTATAGGTTTAACCTTAAATGACAATGGTTGGGCAAGTGTCGCCGAGATTTTAAAAAATCGAAAACTACGTTTCAGTTTAGAAAACTTAAAATTCGTCGTTGAGAATAATGACAAACAACGATTTAGCTTCAACGAAGACTATAGTTTAATTAAGGCAAATCAGGGACATAGTATTGAAATTAAATTAGAATTCCAAAAAATAGTCCCGCCTGAGATTTTATATCATGGTACAGCTCAACATTTTCTGGCTTCTATTCTGGAAACAGGATTAGAAAAACGCCAACGGCATCATGTCCATTTATCAATAGATATCAAAACCGCCTCAAAAGTGGGAAAAAGACATGGCAAATTAATCATCCTCGCTATTGATAGCCAAAAAATGCACGAAGATGGTTATCAATTTTATTTATCCGATAATAATGTTTATTTAGTGAATCAAGTTCCGGCAAATTATTTAACTGTTGCAATGCAAGATTAACTTGCAACAAATTTAGCATTGAATTTAATTTATAATATTATATTGGAGTCCAAAGCTAAAGCTTTGGACTCCAAGTTACATTTACTAAAGAGAGTCTAGCAATTATGCCGAAAATATTAACCCGCAGTTTTTTTCTGATTCTAATAGGATTACAAACCGCTTGTGTAAATAATCCTGTTATAGATGTCATGAAAACCCTTTCACCCAAGGTGACTATCGCAGATTTTAGAGTCCTGAATATGGGATTTTTTGAGCAAAACTATATGCTCCAATTGCGAATTAAAAATCCAAATAGCTTTGCTCTACCCATTGCTGGTTTAAATTACCAATTAGATATTAATGATCAAGAATTTGCCAATGGTAGTAGTAACAAAGCCATTACAATTCCTGCCAATGGTGAAAAATTATTAAACCTTAACTTTACTAGCAATTTTATGCGTATTGTTGAAAAATGGACGGATTGGGCAACGATATTTAAAAATAAATTTAAATACCACTTACATGGTGGCATGAATCTCGTTGAAGGTGTGGCACCATTGCCATTTGAATATAAAGGTGAAATTCCGTTAACGAAGGGAGAGAAAACAAATACGGGTAACTGATGGTGGTATAGCTTTGCTCGATTTTACTTGTTGCCAAGCTGGCGCTTCAATGCCATTAAGTTAAGACAAACCTACGAGGTTTTAGAAACCTCGTAGGTTTATTAAAGACCTCCGAGGTTTTAAAAACCTCGGAGGTCTGATTTTTGGGAACGAGAGTGACGAGAGTGCGTAACCTCAGTTACTTAAGTACAAACCTGTCAGATTTAATAAATGCCAGAAAGGATTTACCTACACTCGCTCAATATCTGATAACATTTCCAAAAGATTCTGTTTTTGCTGATTATTACTCAGTTTCTTGATGCCTTGACGCAATTGTTGACGAAAGGTTTTGGGTTGTGATGCTGTCGCTTCTAAAGCTAATAAAATGTCACCGCTCTTCTATTAGAAGAGATAATATTTGTTCAGCTTGCAAAATGTCTTTTTTCGCTTTGGTTTGCATAGCTGCTGGGCTACGTTGATTAATAACTAATTGATGCAAAGCATAACGCGCTGGTGCGGGTATATTGACTAAGATACCTGATTTAGCGATAACAACAGCAGATTGCACATCCTCTAACAGAAAATCTAAAAATCTAATCGGCGTAGCATAAGTTTTTAGCGATTTTAGGTAAATTGGATTTTCTACTGGCGCACCACGGTGTCAAAATATCAACCTTCAATTGGCGACCTTGCACTGAGAAGCTTGTTGAAGGGTGTTTTCTATTTAAGGCGGGAATTTCAAATATACCCATGCCTGATTGAAGTAATGCTTTTCTTAAATCAATGGCTTGATTTTTCACACCAACAGCTAAGCGATAATCATTGGCAACATCAATATCAAGCGTTCTAGCAGCTTCGGATTGCCAACGAACTCCTAGCATATTGCCATAAAGCTTAAAGGCGTGTGACCCCACCAAGACACCGCCTACTAGAAAAACACCAATGCGCTCCATCAATTCTAATACACGGGCTTCGCCATTTTCTAAGCCAAGAGCACCGCCACTAGTGAGCATAGCAACTAATTTTTGACGCTTTTTGGTTTCTGGTTTGGCATCAAGCCACAAGCGTTTTTCAGCCGCTATTTTTTCCCTTATCTCAGGGGAGTCAGCACCAAGGTAATTTTGTGTCTTTTGAGTGCCAATAACATTTTGAATATACCAGTAGGTGTTTCCTTTGAGATTTTTGGTAACAAAAGAGATACCATGACCACTTGGCGCAGCTCGCCAACATTGCTGGAGTAATTCTGAATAGAGCAAGTTGGTACTTTCAAGTAATCGTTCTATCTTCACTTTTCTATCCTCGAATAATTGAGTTATACGCAGTTCTTCTAAAAACTGCGTATAACTAGGATATAAAGTTATTTTTATTGACTTTATTTAAGTTTTTACTAGGGATAGTTACATAGTTTAGTTTCAAAAATACCACGCCAGTTCTAACTGCACAAAATCCTCATTGCGGAAACCATAACTCAAATCATCATACGGAATATTTGAATAAATATAAGCATTTAAACTCAATTTCCAACTCTCACCCAAACGGCGACTCGCTTCAAGGAGATAATAGCTGCCACTACTATCAAGATCAAAAATCCCCCCTGCTAATAATTCTGTACTTTGTTCATCATTTAAGGTTAAACGCAAACCTAACATCATGTCATCTTCAAAAGGATTCGTCGCATTATCATGGCGATCATCAAAAAGATATTCGGTTAGCAAACCTATTTCAGCGCCACTATCCCTGACAAAGGTATATTCAAAGCCTCCTGTTAAAGCGGTAAAGCGTTCCTGCCGATCTTTGCGAGAAATCATTTCCAGTTTCCATAACATCGCTTCTTGAGTCAATTGTAGATCCAGGCCAGTTTGTTCAATTTGTTCATAAAAAGGTATAAAAACGAACCTACCCTTAGTATCTCTTCCTGGTACGAAACGAGGTTCGCGGCCAGTACCAGAAAAGTGAGATAAACCAATATCCCAATCGCCGAACATCTGTGCCCAGCGCACTGCCCAATCGACATGTTTATCTTTTGCTCCCGATTCATAGCGAACTTGATCAGTATCAACAGGAATACCGTTAGCCAGTAGACGACCTTTACGCCCAGGGAAAGTTCTTTCACGAAAACCGGGCAAAATAAATAAATCCAGTGTTCCCCAATCATTAATTAGAGCTAAATTAATCATAGGCTGGCCTAATTTTTGTTCACCATCAATATGTTCAACCAAATCCGTTTGATTAATAATATCCACTAAATGTTGAGATTCGGTAACTCCCCAAAAAACTTTGCGAATCCCCAAACGTAATTCCCAATTACCTGTTTTTGCAGCTTTTAACCAAGTCAGCTCACGAATATCAAAATGGCTACGTTCAGAGTCATGTTGATCAACACGCAAAAATGGCACAAAAGTGAAACTTTGATCTCCATCATCCCATTCGTGATAATACTGAGGTTGTGCTGATAGGGCAAAATTAGCTCCATTAAATTGTTCAGTTGATAATGGAGATTCTGGAAAATAACGCAATTCGCCAGCAATATAACCTGACCATTCACCAGCTTGGGCTTCTAAAATTAAGCAGAACAGAGTGATTATGTATATAAAATATATATTTTTCAATTGCATATATAAAATTTTCCTGTAGATAAACAGTGTTTAAGCACAGTGCTATGTTATAATACATAACTATTTATGTCTAATAGAGATGTCCCTTAATTATGATTTCTCCCTCCCCCTAACCCCCTCCCGCTGGGAGGGGGGGACTAAAAGTCAATGCCATTAAGTTAAGCTTTTTTATACTTGGAGTCCAAAGCTAAAGCTTTGGACTCCAAAATTTCCTTAACTTAATGGCAGTGGGGCTATAGCACTACCCGTTTGTATAAAATACAGCGCCTGCCAGGTTTTAAAAACCTGGCAGGTTTGTACTTAACTAAATCGGGTAACGCTATAAAAGCGCCCTGATCCCCCTCCCAGCGGGTGGGGGGGTCTACTCATTGTGATTATTAAGGGACAACTCTAATAAACCTCTAAGGTTTTCAAAACCTAGGAGGTTTTTGGCCAAAATCTTTTTTAAGGATGGAGCTAAAGATGAAGTTATTAAGAATACTTACTCTGATTTCATTGGCTATATCTGGTTCTGGATTTTTGGCAGGCTGTGCTATAAACTCAAAGCACTACCGCACTAGCGTTGTCGAGTACCTATATCCAAACCAAAATCAGCCTGTCGAAACGCCTAAAATTCCCTTATTATCCTTACCTTTAAGGGTTGGAGTTGCTTTTGTACCTGAAACGTCTTGGGGAGCAAAGTATCTCACTGAAAGAGATAAAATTGCTTTAATGAAAGAAATCAGCAAGCATTTTAAGAAATATGATTTTGTTAAATCAATAGAGCTAATTCCATCGGCTTATCTCACTCCAAATGGTAGTTTTACAAATTTGGAGCAACTTCGTACTATGTATGGTATTGATGTAATTGCGCTGATTTCTTATGATCAAACTAGATTTACTAATAGAGGAGTGGCTTCAATAACGTATTGGACAATCATTGGTGCATATGTTGTTCCTGGAGAAAAGAACGAAACCTTTACAATGGTTGATGCCTCTGTTTATGACATTAAAAGTCGAAAAATGCTATTTCGAGCACCAGGGATTAGCCACATCAAGAGTAAATCAACCCCTATTAATTTATCAGAACAAATACGCATAGATAGTATTAACGGTTTCAAGCAAGCAAGTCAGGATTTGGTGAGCAATCTTAAAGAACAGCTTGAACTTTTTAAAGAAAAGGTGAAAGAAGCACCTCAAGATTATAAAATAAATTATAAACCAAGTTATGCAGGGAATATAGGCGGTGGTAGTTTGGACTTATATTTTTTAAGTATCATTGTGGTATTAGGTGGATTTAGATTGTGGTACTACCGAAAAGGATAATGTTACATATACCT
>JALWSU010000213.1:15706-19621 GCA_026993485.1 Thiotrichaceae bacterium
GAGCATAATATCGTATGCTTTACCTGAAGTATCATCGGCATTTATTTATGATCGAAATACGATACTTAAAGGAGAAGTTTGGCGGCTTTTCTCTTCTCCTTTGGTTCATTTTACCAATATTCACCTGTTTTATAATGTTTTGGGTTTTGGGATTGCGGGATGGATTATTGAGCAGAAAAATTATCCGCATTTTGGACTGTTATGCGTATTAATGGCTGTTTTTATTAGCCTATCCATGATGCTTCTGAAGCCAAACATAATCTATTATGGAGGATTGTCTGGTTTAATTTATGGCTTGATTTGTTATATCGCGCTTTGGGAATTGCGTGAATCACAACCATTGCGTAACATCAGCTTGTTGATTCTTCTTATAATCCCCATTAAAATTATTTTAGAAATTTACCTGAATGGATTCATTTTGCTTGATTTAAAACAACAAATTTTTACACCAATGCCCATCAGCCATATTGTAGGATGTTTGGTAGCCTTGTTCATGTTTTTCGCCATAAGGTATAATTCTAAAATTGGATCTTCCCAAAAACCATAACTCACTATAGTATTTAAGCAAAATAATTGAACTGATGTTACGCACTCTCGTTTTTCTCGTTCCCACACTGGGGCTTCACTGCTATGGTATTAAAGGATGGAGTACAACGAATGGAAAATAACGAATCAAAACCAAATAATTTAGTTCATGATTTGTCACAGATTTTATTCGTTGTCTTACATTCGCTGTACTCTTTTCATAGCTTAACTTAATGGCAGTGACGTTTGGAGTCCAAAGCTAAAGCTTTGGAGTTCAAAGTAATTGAGATAATGAAATTAAAGATTTGGAGGGATTATTTAAAATGTTTTCGGAGAAACAGCTATGAGTTTTTATCATTGGGAAGGTGAGGATTTAATCTTATTTGTGCATGTGCAGCCTCGTGCTAGTCATACGGGCATTGTTGGAGAGCATGGAGAAAAATTAAAGGTAAAAATCACGGCTGCTCCAGTTGATGGCAAAGCCAATGCACAAGTGTTGAAATTGTTTTCTAAACTCTTTGGTGTGGCTAAATCGCAGATTATTTTGCGAAGCGGAATAACTAGCCGTGATAAATGTTTTTGTATTCATTCGCCCAAAAAACTACCAGATTTAATTTTGCCAGTGTCTGAACCTTGATTCTCAGGATTTATAGGATTTATAGGATTACAACAAATATATTCTTTAAATCCTTTTAATTCCTTGATTTAATTTAATGTTAATCTAGGCAATAAAAACCGCCTGTTATCCCTCCCAGAAACACAATTACCCAACTTTTTAAATTTTGCAATAGTTCGATTTGAGTTTTAATTATTGTAATTTTATTAATTGTATTAATCTTGACATAATTGTATTCATTAGATTATCTTCTCTATTTTAATTCATTCGAGAAAGTTTTTATTTATGAAAATTTTACAATTGGAACTCGTCGCTTTTGGGCTATTTAGCAATCAAATTTTAAATTTTTCTTCGGATTCTGGTTTTCATATAATTTATGGGGCTAATGAGGCAGGTAAAAGTACTATGCGTCGTGCTTTAACCCATTTATTTTTTGGGATTCCTGAGCGCACGCCTGATGCTTATCTTCATGCTAAAGATGAATTACGCATTGGCGCACGTTTGCTTAATGATGAGGGAGAAGAGTTATTATGTTATCGACGTAAAGGGCGTAAAAATACTTTATTGGATGTTGAAAATAAAACTTTAGATGAAAAACGCTTGCAAGCCTTTCTTTGTGGTATCAAAGAATCGCAATTTACGGCTTTATGTTGTTTTGATCATCAGCGTTTGCGCCAAGGTGGTGAAGATTTGCTTAATGGCGGTGGTGATGTTGGTGAAAGCTTATTTGAGGCGAGTACTGGTTATTTAAAAGTCCATGAAGTCTTAGCTAATTTAGATAAAGAAAAAGATGAAATTTTTAAAGTACGTGGTTCTAAACCCTTGTTAAATAAGGAAATAAACGCATATAAAGAAGCTAGGAAACGGATTCAAGAGAGTTCATTATCAGTTGATAAATGGAGCGAACTAGCTAAAAGTTTAGAGCAAGCACAACAACAGCATCGCCAATTATCAGCTCAATTAAACAATTTGCATACTGAGCAGCATCGTCTTGAACGTATCCAACGTACTCGTCCTCTATTACAACGTTATCAAGCTCTGAAAGACAAATGGAATAATCTGGCAGAGGTGATTATTTTACCAGATGATGCGGCTTCAAAACGTTTTGAAACGAAATTAGCCTTAGCTACCGCTAAAAGGCAACAAGAGCAAGCGCAACAGGCAATTAGTGAACTAGAATCCCAAATTAAGAATTTAAAAATTCCAAGAGCCTTATTGGCGCAAAAAGCTAATATTGATAATTTGCGTGAACGTTTGGGTAGTTATCAAAACACGCTTGCTGAGTTGCCTACAGTTCGCACTGAAATGCGGACGCTTGAAAATGAGGCGCGTAGTTTATTGCAACGTATTTATCCTCAATTGGATTTGCAAGATGTTAGTACCAAATTGGTTATAACTAATTTACAACGTGATTATTTGAATAAATGCGCTGATGCTTCGCCTGTCTTACATGAGAAACAACGTAGTCTTTTGAAACGCTTAGATGAAATCAAGGCACAATTGTTACAATTGCGTAATACTTTGGATGCTTTACCAATCCCATTGGATTTAACGGTGTTACGGGCGGTTTTGGCACGGGCTTGTCAATATGGCAATTTGGAAGATAATTTACTTAAGGATGAGCAAGAGCTACGCTTGTTGGCTGAAAGAGCAGAGGTGGAATTGAAACAAATTACTTGGACTGGTAGTTTGGAAGCTTTGGAGCAGTTAGCCTTACCAAGAATGGAGAGAATTGAGTATTTTGAGCGTCGTTTTAATGAGTATGAACATGATAAGCAACGTATTAAAGAGCATTTGTTATATGCTAGACAACGCAATGAGCAGGCTACTCAGAAAATTAATGCTTTGTCTTGGGCTGGTGAGATTCCCAGCGAAAATGCTTTGGCTAATGCTCGACAAAAACGGCAAAAATATTGGCAACAGATTAAAAAATTAAAATTTGTTCAAGCTCAAACGCCGAAAAGTGAGGAAAATTATTCTTTGTTTGAAGCCGAAAAAACCTATTTTTCGGTTTTAGGTAAAGATACGATTCTAAATTTTGATGAAGATGATGATAAAAATAGTAAGACTAATAAAAATAATGATATTTTTTCGTTATTTGAGGAAAGCATGTTAAATGCTGATGAGATTTCAGATCGTTTACGCCGTGAAGCTAGTCGAGTTGCTGAATACGGTATGTTATTAGTGGAACAACAAAGTGCTAAAGCTGAACAAGAACAACAAACTAAAAAATGGCGACTTTTAGAAAATTTATTAGCTGAGTTACAAATAGAATGGGAACAGAGTTGGGAAGCTGTGGGGATTAAGCCTTGGATGCCAGCGGAAATGCGGGGATGGTTAAATGATGCGCTTAGTTTACGCGAAAAAGCTGGCGTGTTGCGAGAACGTCGCCAACAATTACAAGAACAGCGACAATTAATCAGTAGACTTTCTGAGGAATTAAGAGAAACGCTTAAAGCTTTTATTGTTGATGACACGAGCCAACCAAAATTAACCCGTTTATCAGATTTAATTGGACAAGCTAACGCTTGTGTAAATGAAGTCATGACTCTGCAACGCCAGCGTGATGATTTAAATTTAGAAATCAATCGTTTAGAAATAGAACGCCAAAGTACAGAAACCGCTATAGAACAAGCTAATCAGGCGATAAAGCAATGGCAGCTTGATTGGGAAAATAGCTTAAATCCTTTGGGTTTACCGCTAGATACGCCTCCAGAAACGGCGCGGCAATTGCTTAATGATTTAGATCAAGTTGTAAATAAAGTTGATAAAGT
>JALWSU010000213.1:19631-21791 GCA_026993485.1 Thiotrichaceae bacterium
GGTTTGCGGCATAGAGTGGCACTAATGCAAAAGGAGGTGAAAAAGTTTCGGCGTGATGTGACGGCTTTAATGCAAAAAATCGCTCCAGATTTGCTAGAAGATACTAAAGATACTCCTGAACAAGGAGTTTCAGAATTATCTAATCGCTTAAGTCAAGCAGAAAAAGATTTAGCACGTTATGAGCAATTAGAACAGCGTTTAACTTTGGAAAAACAACGCCTTGCGGATGCAAGTCAAGCTCTACAAAACGCTAATACGCATTTAGAGGCTTTATTGGAACAGGCGCATTGTAAAAAGCTTGCCGATTTGGAAGCGGCTGAACAAGCTTCTTTGCAGAAAAAAGAGGTGCAACAACAATTGGCTCAAGTTGAGCAACAATTATTAGAGCAAGGCGAGGGTTTGTCTTTAACCAAGTTGGCGAATGCGGCGGCAGAGGTGGATATTGATGAGTTACCAAACCAATTAGAAAATTGTATTGAGCAAATTCAACAATTAGAACAAGAACGCTCCAATATTGATCAAAGTATTGGTGAAAAACGCACTTTGTTAAAACAAATGGATGGTAATGATAAAGCTGCAAAAGCTGCTGAGGAGGCACAATTAGCTTTAGCCGAAGTACAGAATTTAAGTGAACGCTATATAAAAATACATTTAGCTAGTTCAGTTTTGAGAAAGTCGATTGAGCGTTTTCGTGAGAAAAATCAAGGGCCTTTAATTAAAAGAGCTAGTCAACTGTTTCAACGCTTAACATTAGATAGTTTTTGTGGCATCAAAACCGATTATCGTGGTAATAATGATAAAGCTGTTTTGCTGGGATTAAGAACTGAGGATAATAAGCTGATTCCTACTAGTGGGATGAGCGAAGGGACACGCGATCAATTGTATTTAGCTTTACGATTGGCGAGCCTAGAGCGTTTTTTTGAGAAAAATTGTACGCTACCATTAATTTTAGATGATGTTTTGATTAATTTTGATGATGAACGCTCAAAGGCAACGCTTTCGGTTTTAGGAGAACTGTCTAAAAAGACGCAAATTTTATTTTTAACCCATCATCCGCATTTAGTGGCATTGGCTAAAAAGGCTGTGCCGAAAAAGCTTTTGATGATGCAGCAATTGTGAGTGGAGATAATCTAATGGCACTAGAAGAATTAAAGATTAAATACCCAAAGGGCTTTGAAATGGCTGTGCATTTAACCAAATTTGAATTAGAACAGCATTTATGTCTCATGGCAGCCCTAAAAATGTTTGAATTGGGAAAAATTACGTCTGGTAAAGCGGCAGAATTGGCAGGAATGTCAAGGACAGATTTTTTTGAAGTGTGTGGAAAATATCATGTCAGTATTTTTAATTACGCCGATGATGAAATAGCGTCAGAATTAAATGCTGAAATGGAAATTATTGAAAAGGTGTTTATATGACAATCCTTATTTCTAATACTGGCCCTATGATTGCATTGGCAAAACTTCAAAAATTATCTTTACTTGAGAAATTAGAATTACAATCCGTACTCTCGTTCCCACGCTCCAGCGCGCTCTCTTATACATAAGGGCAACCACAAGGGATTGCCCCTACAAACAATAGACTTGTCCGGGCCTCCCCCTCCCAGCGGGAGTGGGGGCCGAGACAAATCTAATGAATCAGTTCTAAGCTCCAACAATCCTGTAAATCCTGTTAATCCTTTGTAATCAAGGTTCAGACAATGAGTGTAAATTATTTAGCAACATTTATATAGCGTTACCCGATTTAGTTAAGTACAAACCTGCCAGGTTTTTAAAACCTGGCAGGTTGGTACGCTGTATTTTATACAAACGGGTAGTGCTATAACTACAAAAACCAACATAAAATCTCAATAGTGAAAACCAAAATTTTTTTACTAATAAGTGCTGTCTTATTCCTTCTCTTATGGATGAGATTTAAATTTCTTCAAGAACAAAATGATACGGCAATTCACATTGCCTTTGTTGGTCCCATGTCAGGTGAAAACGCTAAAGTTGGACAGTCTATGGCTCAAGCTATTCAGTTATACCTTGATAGCATCAATAAGCAAGGAGGGATAAATAATCAAAACCTTGTCCTTGATATTTTTGATGATCAAGATGATCCCTACCAAGCTACTCAAATGGCAGAAAATATTGTTAAACAAAATCTTGCTGTCGCTGT
>JALWSU010000214.1 GCA_026993485.1 Thiotrichaceae bacterium
AACTTAGTAAACCTGCCAGGTTTTTAAAACCTGGCAGGTTTGGCTGAACTTAATAAACCTGCCAGGTTTTTAAAACCTGGCAGGTTTGGCTGAACTTAATAAACCTGCCGAACTTAATAAACCTGCCAGGTTTTTAAAACCTGGCAGGTTGGTACGCTGTATTTTATACAAACGGGTAGTGCTATATAAAACCTCGGAAGTCTTTTGTGAAAAAAATCGGATTTCAGCTTGCATTTATTTTTAAACAATCTATTATATTATTTAATAGCATTTTTTTTACTATCCATCAAATTAGAACTTTTATGAACACCACTCACTTTATAATTGATAAATCTAATGCCTTTCCTTGGCAGGTGATGTGGTGCCCGTCTCTTTTTGCCCTTCGACTGCTGCCCGTATAGGGCAGAATAATCTTCGCGTACCCTGACGAGGGATAATCACGTAACAAATCCCCTAATTTTTTTCTATATATCTTTTACCCAATTTTAGTTTTGGTTTATATTTATTTTTTGTGGATATAAGCCAGTGGAGTATTATATTATGACTGATAAACTCATTATCTTTGATACTACTTTACGCGATGGCGAACAAAGTCCAGGTGCGTCTATGACACGGGATGAAAAAATTCGCATTGCTAAAGCTTTGGAAAAAATGCGTGTTGATGTGATTGAGGGCGGGTTTCCTATTGCTAGTCGAGGTGATTTTGAAGCTGTTAAAAGTATAGCTAATGTCATTAAAGATAGTAGGGTTTGTGGCTTGGCGCGTGCTTTGGATAAAGATATTGAACGTGCGGCTGAAGCCCTTAAAGATGCGGTTTCTCCGCGAATTCATACATTTATTGCGACTTCTCCAGTTCATATGGAAAAGAAGTTGCATAAGTCGCCTGATGAGGTGTTAGAGCAAGCTGTTAGAGCGGTTAAACTTGCTCGTAATTATACGGATGATGTGGAATTTTCTCCTGAAGATGCGGGGCGTTCAGATTTAGATTTTTTGTGTCGTGTGATTGAGGCTGTAATTGATGTGGGGGCTAGTACGATTAATGTGCCTGATACGGTTGGTTATACTTTGCCTGAGCAGTTTGGACATTTAATCGCGCAATTGCGTGAGCGGGTTCCAAATTCGGATAAGGCGATTTTTTCGGTTCATTGTCATAATGATTTAGGCTTGGCTGTGGCTAATTCTTTGTCGGCTGTGGCGAATGGTGCGCGTCAGGTTGAGTGTACAATCAATGGTTTAGGTGAACGCGCTGGTAATGCGGCTTTGGAAGAAGTGGTGATGGCAGTTCGCACGCGGCAGGATATTTTTGCTTGTCAAACTAATTTGGATACGACGCAAATTATGAATTGTTCGCGTTTAGTGTCAAGTATCACGGGTTTTGCAGTTCAGCCAAATAAGGCTATTGTGGGTGCTAATGCTTTTGCTCATGAGGCGGGTATTCATCAAGATGGGGTGCTTAAAGATCGAGAAACTTATGAAATTATGCGCCCTGAAGATGTTGGCTGGAAGGCTAATCGTATGGTGTTAGGCAAACATTCGGGGCGTAATGCTTTTAGGCAGCGTCTCCAAGATTTGGCGATTGAGTTGAACTCGGAAGAGGAACTCAATGCGGCTTTTGCTCGTTTTAAGGAGTTAGCGGATAAAAAGCATGAAATCTATGATGAAGATTTGCAAGCGATTGTGAGCGAGACTTTGATAACTGAGCGTGAGCGTGTCAAATTAGTGACACTTAAAGTGTGTTCAGAAACTGGAGAAAAGCCTCATGCGAGCGTTACTTTAAGTATAGATAACGTTGAAAATACTGTTAGTGCCTCTGGTAGCGGTCCTGTAGATGCGACTTTTAAGGCAATAGAAGCCTTGCTTAATAGTAACACTAAGTTGTTGGTGTATTCGGTTAATAATATTACTGATGGCACTGATGCTCAAGGAGAAGTGGGCGTGCGTTTGGAAAAGGATGGTAAAATCGTTAATGGGCAAGGGGCTGATACTGATATTGTGATTGCTTCTGCTAAAGCTTATATTAGTGCGCTCAATAAAATTTTAATGCCACTTAAACGTAAACATCCGCAAGCGGCGCGGGAAGTTTAACTGAGAAACATTGTCTGAACCTTGATTATCAGGATTTCAAGGACAAAACCGGATTATAAAGAGAAAATCGAAAATCTCTAAAAAATCCTATAAATCCTTTAAATCTTTTAAAATCAAGGTTCAGACATTATTAACTAATATTCATTCAATTCCCATCAATCTAATGACAGTCACCCTTAATAAAAACCTTCATGCTCAATATCTTAAATCTATGGGTATTGATGTATGGGTACGGCGGAATCTTCCAGAAAGTATCCCAGCTACGGTGTCAACTGTGACAGAGGAGAACAAAACTTTGCCACAAAATCCAAAGGAGAAATCTGAAGCTAGTCCAGTTCCAGTTCCTGTTCCTGTTCCAGTTCACTTACTTAATTGGGAAGACTTAGAAAATCGGGTTAAATCTTGTACTGCTTGTGAACTACATAAAAGTCGTACTCAGACAGTATTTGGTGTTGGTAATCGCCAAGCTGATTTAATCCTAATTGGTGAAGCCCCAGGAGAGGATGAAGATGCTCAAGGTGAACCTTTTGTTGGACGCGCGGGGCAATTGCTGAATGCAATGATTTATAGTATTGATTTAAAAAGAGAAGATTTATATATTGTTAATGTTGTCAAATGCCGCCCTCCTAATAATCGCAATCCCCATATTGATGAAATGGCTTGTTGCAAAGATTTTTTGCAACGACAAATTGCATTGATCAAACCGAAATTAATCGTGGCACTTGGCAATGTAGCAGCTCATCATTTATTGATGACGAACACGCCTATTGGTAAATTACGTGGACAGCGTTTTGAATATGGCGATGCCAAAATTCCTTTAATAGCCACTTATCATCCTGCCTATTTATTACGCCGCCCTACTGAAAAACGCCACGCATGGCAAGATTTACAATTAATTCGTGAAACCTTAAGTAATTATGAGACATAATTTTACGCATTCTCGTTCCCACGCTCCAGCGCAGGGCAACCACAAGGGATTGCCCCTACAAACAATGATGTAGGGGCAATCCCTTGTGGTTGCCCATCCCTTGTGGTTGCCCATCCCTTGTGGTTGCCCATTCCTTGTGGTTGCCCATCCCTTGTGGTTGCCCAATGAGGCGTTTCAGAATTAAACGCAATTAAATCAATTATTTAAAAACTTATGTATAAGAGAGTGCGCTCCAGCGTGGGAACGAGAGTGCATTATTCGTCAAATATTAAGTAATTATGAGACATACTCTAAAAATGCGTCCTTTGCAAACTGCGGATTTAGCAAGGATTGTGGAGATTGAAAATCTGGCGTATTCTTTTCCTTGGAAATTGTCACTATTTAAAGATTGTCTCCGCGTTGGTTATACTGCTGAAGTTTTGGTACTGAAAAAACAGATAATGGCTTATGGCTTTATGTCAATAGCTGCGGATGAGGCGCAGATTTTGAATCTCTGTGTCCATCCCAAGTGGCAGGGCTGTGGTTATGGGCGACAAATGCTTGAACACTTACTTGATATTGCTAATCTAAAAGGAGTTCAATCAGTTTTTTTAGAAGTGCGTGCATCAAATCAAGCTGCTATTCATTTATATGATAAGATAGGGTTTAAGCAAATTGGCATCCGCAGGGCTTATTATCGAAATGGGGATCATGAACGAGAGGATGCATTAGTTTTAGCAATGAATATGATTAGTGAGAATAATTATAAATAATTTCAATCTAAACCTCTGACTTCGTTTGGAGTCCAAAGCTTTAGCTAGTTGCCCAAAGCTAAAGCTTTGGATTCCAAGATGTTAAATAATTTCTGGTTCAGTACATATTAGATATAGTTAAGTATATGAAAACAATTGAACAATTTATTGGTAACACGCCTCTAGTTCGTTTACAACATTTAGGCGGTAATAAAAATACGATTTTAGTTAAATTAGAAGGCAATAATCCAGCTGGCTCAGTAAAAGATCGCCCAGCCCTAAGTATGATCCAAGAAGCTGAAAAACGTGGAGAAATTAAACCCGGCGATACGCTTATTGAAGCTACTAGCGGCAATACAGGCATTGCTTTAGCAATGGCTGCGGCTATAAAAGGCTATAAAATTATATTGATTATGCCTGATAATATGAGTATTGAGCGGCGGCAAGTAATGAAAGCTTATGGGGCTGAGATAAAACTAGTTCCACAAGAGGCGAGTATGGAGGGCGCACGGGATTTAGGTTTGCAACTAGAAAGAGAAGGTAAGGGTAAAGTATTAAACCAATTTGATAATCCAGATAATCCCTTAGCACATTATCGTACTACGGGGCCAGAAATTTGGCGTGATACTCAGGGTAAAATTACCCATTTTGTCAGTGCAATGGGGACAACTGGTACAATTATGGGAACTTCTCGCTATTTAAAAAAAGTCAATCCAGCTATTCAGATTATTGGCTTGCAACCTGCTGAAGGGGCAAAAATTCCAGGCATCCGTCGTTGGACAAAAGAATATTTACCGAAAATTTTTGATGCAAAGCGAGTAGATCGTATTATTGATATTGATCAACTAAGTGCTGAAAATACAACCCGCGCTTTAGCAAAACAAGAGGGGATTTTTTGTGGAATTTCCTCTGGTGGAGCGGTGGCGGGAGCATTGCGCCTGTCTGAGGAATTGGAAAATGCGGTGATTGTAGCGATTATTTGTGATCGCGGTGATAGATATTTGTCAACAGGTATTTTTCCTGAGTGAGAATTAATAATAACAAGGTCATTGGCTCAAACTCGACTATCTTGATAGTCGAGTAAAAGGATTTAGCTTATTTATAAGCTCAGTAAATAATTGAAACAGACAAGGATACAAAAATGAAAATTACAGCAATAGGCGCACATTCAGCTTTTGCGACTGGAACTTATGAAAAAGTTATTCCAAGTCAAAAGGTTCAAGAACTAGCTTTTAAAATATATAATTCAAATGAGTCATTTTCCGAAGAGGCTATTCAGACTGAAATTGAGGAATTAACTCAGCGTATGTATGTGCCTAAATGGCAATCTAATTTCTTAATTGAATTTGATATGCCCAGTAAAAGAGGAAATGGCCCTTATCGTTTATTAATTGATGCAGGTGGTGATATTCGACATTCTTTAAAAGCTATAGGTTTATCTTCTAACGATATAGACGGTGTTTATATTTCTCATCCTCATAGTGATCATATTGGTGGCATTGAATATTTAGCACTGACAACCTTTTTTAATCCTTATTATACTAAAGCCAAAACCGAATGGCTTCAGAATACATCTATTACTGCAAAATTGTTTCTTGAACATGATTGCTGGCCATTTCCTCCCCCGAATACGAAGCCTGATCTTTTGATTCATAAGAAAGTGTTGCGCCAATTAATAAGAGCTGTAGGCCCAGGTTTAGATACTTTGCAAGGCGTACATGATGTCTCCCTTGAAACCTATTTTGATCTTCATGTTATAGGTAAACAAGAGAATGGGCAAACTAAACGCTATGAATTTAAAGATGGTAATGGCAAATGGCTATTGACACCTATTTTTGCAATGCATGTTATTTCCAGTTCTGAAGAAATGCCAAGTTATGGCATCATTTTAGAGCATTCTAGTGGTTATAAGGTCTTGATGCCAACAGATATTGCTTCGATAATGCCGCCACAATTGGAGCTGCTTTATAGACGAGCGAATAGAATTTATATGGATTGCGAAACTACCACATTACCTTCTGGTGTACATCCACATATTAATGATTTAATTCAGAATCTGGAACCAGATATTCAAAAAAAATGTCTTCTTTATCATTATGATAACTTGCCTAATTTACCGAAAGATATGTTTTATGGACTTTTAAAAATGGGGGATTTTCATACTTACCCTGATTAGAGTTTCTTGGATAATCTTGTAAATAAAATGAAAGCATTAGGAACGTGCATAAAATAATTAGGGCAACCGCAAGGGATTGCCCCTACATCACACGGTTTGTAGTAGGGGCAATACCTTGTGGTTGCCC
>JALWSU010000215.1 GCA_026993485.1 Thiotrichaceae bacterium
TAAAACAGACGTATCTAAGGATGATAATTCATCTTCAAAGGATAAATCATCGCTAGCTGTTGTTTCCTGATTGCTATCTAAAGATAAATCAGCCGTGTCTAAGGATGATAATTCATCATCAAAGGATAAATCATCGCTAGTTGTTGTTTCCTGATTGCTATCTAAAGATAAATCAGCCGTGTCAAGGGATGATAATTCATCATCAAAGGATAAATCATCGCTAGTTGTTGTTTCCTGATTGCTATCTAAAGATAAATCAGCCGTGTCAAGGGATGATAATTCATCCTCTAATGATAATTCAGTTGATTTCTCACTACCCTCATCTAACAACAAACTAATCTCACTCTCATCATCTGATGTTACACTGTCATTAGAATTATCATCCTTTAGAGAGAATAAATCATCATTGTCATTCTCCTCATCCTCTAACTTATTCTCATTCAAGGTTTCCTTTTCGACTAGAAACACGATTTCATCTGAGGCGCCACCCTCATTTTCCTCAATTGCTAATAATTCATCTTCTAAAGATGGTTTACTGGTTTTTGGCTCAGTATTCTTCTCTAGAGAGGATAATTCATCATCAAAGGATAAATCATCGCTAGTTGTTATTTCCTGATTGCTATCTAAAGATAAATCAGCAGTATCGAAAGATGACAAGTCATCATCAAATGATAATTCAGTTGATTTCTCATTACCCTCATCTAACGACAAACTAATCTCACTCTCATCATCTAATGATAACTTCCCAGTATCTAAGGATAATTCATCTTGATCCTGTATTTCTGTACCAGACTCATTTAACAATGGCAAATCATCATCTAGTGACAAATCCTCCTTATTAGCCTTTTGCCCAATTTCATCCAACCCGTCATCAAAATTGAATTCATCCTCAAAATTGAATTCTTTCCCTAAATCTAATTGATTACCAGATAAATCACTACTTTCCACCCCATTTGTATCTGCTTCTATCGGTGGTAATTCTATACCTTGTAAATCATCATCAGTACCCGGTTTAAACTCAGATGGTTCAGTTGGAATATCTACAACAGTAGTAGGCGCAACTAAATTGCTAGAATCCTCTTGGACTTCAGAAATCAATAATGCTTGATTCGGAGCTAAAGATTCCCAGAGTTCTAAAGCCTGTTTCCATAAAGGCCCTTCACTATTAACCGCATCATACAATAATGCGGCATCCTGCTTGAACTTGTCAACATCATTCGCAGCTGAATGAATTTCCAATAACTTCAAACGATATTCAGGATAATCAGGATATTGCTCAATAGCCTCTCTTAACAATTCTTCTGCTTTATCATAACGCTCATAAGCCTTGTATAATTCTACTTCTTCATACAATTCTTCATCACCATCAGGAATTGAACCCTCACTTTGATTAACTTCCTTACTAGGTGTTAACTCATCCTCAGTTTCAGTCTCCACCTGATTATTTATTTGTCGTAGTTCATCTAAAAATACTTGCTGATAGAGTTCATTTTCTTCAGGTTTTCTTTGATACCTCTCTACTTTAAGCCCCTTAACTTCTTTTTTGAAAGACTTTGGTAAAGAAAAATTACCTGGAGAAATTGATAACTTGTTCTTTTTCAAACGAATCAGGAAGAGTATAACAATACCACCGACTAAAGCAAGTACCACGATAATCCAATTATCCAAAGCTTGCTGTAATAATACTTTTGCCTGTCTTACTAAACTGCTATCCTCATCAGACTTATCGACTAATTGAGCCATTTCCTCTGGTGACTTGGTTTGTAACTGAGCCACTTGAGATTTTGCCGTCATCTTGATAAATTCATTTAGCGAACCTTGTTTTAAATCAGTGACTAAGTGAGCAGTATTTTGTAAGGAACTTGGCTTTGAAATATCAATTTCAAAACTTTTCACTAATTTGGCAATTTCTTCAGGAGTACCTATCTGAAAATGCACACTAACTAAGTCTGCCATTAATTTCGCTATTTTCTCAGGAGAGCCATAAAAATCATCCCTGATTTTATTTATTAAGTCTGGTTTCCTGACTAATTCCAAATCAATTTGTCTTTCAAGTTTTCTCTTTAAATCAGCGATTTCTTCAGGAGACAAATGCAGAGATGCTACTTTAGCATTTGGTGTTTGATCTAAAAGAACTGGAAAAGCTGCAACTTTTTCTTGAAGCTCAGGATGCACCTGCAATTGTTGACCAACTTGTTTTTGAACTTGAATTGCTAAATTTGATGCAACTTCAGGTAAAATCAAAGGTATATCAGGCAAATTATCTAGCGCCGGCTTAGTAGTAGCTTGAGCATTATTATCTCTTGGCTGAGATGTGACTTTTACTAGCCCCTCATCTTTAGGTTGTTGTGGAGGAATTGGTGCAACAGTGGTAGTTTTTGGAACTTCTGGTGCAACAGTGGTAGTTTTTGGAACTTCTGGTGCAACAGTGGTAGTTTTTGGAACTTCTGGTGCAACAAATGGCGTTTGGGCAGTTGTTGTACTTGCACCTCTTTTACTTAATTCCGCAATTCTAGTTTTGAGTAGCTGATTATCTTGCGTTTGATTTATTAATTGACTTTGTAACTCAGCCATTCGCTGATTTTGAAGTTTCAGCATTTTATTTAACTCATCAAGCTGCTTTTTCATCGTCACAACCAAATCCCGATTTTTTAGAACCTCCTTTTTTAACTCCTTATTTTTTAATCTAATTCTATTATAACTATTTTGAAATTTCCTAATTTGTTTCTGTAATTCTTCAATTTCGGCTCTATTGCTTCCCCCAGCTTGAGGCGTAATAGTAGATGGTGATGCTGGTATTGCTGGTCTTAAAACTAAGCGAGGACCGACACTAGGGCTAGGAGTTCTAAAATTATCAGGCACTCGTCTAGTTCTCCTTGGATTTCTACTTTGATTTGTCCACCCGGGTATGTATATTACCTTTCCCGCCTTAATCAAAGTTTTCTTGCCTCCGATAAAGGCATTTGGATTAGCATTATAAATCCTACGCATTTGTTCCTGTATAGAAACTCCACTTGGGCGGGTTCTTTTCGCAATCTTCCACAAACTATCATGCCTACTTATAGTATAAGGATCTCCAGATATGACTGGTTTTTCAGCCCTCTTAGTCTTAGTAGAAACTCTAACAGTTTGTTTCGGAGATTTCCTCACCAATGGCTGATAGGAACTACTAGCAGTATCTTTATATAAAGGCGGATCTAATAAAACCGTATATTCACGCAACATCCGCCCACCTATCCATTTAACTTCAACTAAAAAATTGAGAAAAGGTTCTTTTATTGCTTGATCCGTTGTAATATTAACAACAGCCTTATTTTGGCTAACAAGTTGAATTGTAAATTGTAATTTGGTCAATATATAGAGACGTTCTAAACCAGCTTGCTTAAAATCACTCTCTGATGCTAGACGCACATGGATATTAGAGAAACTGGTTTTAGGAATGGAGGTAATATTTATTTTAGCATTAAAGGGTTCATTCAGTTTTGAAAAAACCCGAATATGACTCAACCCTAGCGCATACACTTCCAATGCGAAGAGCGTCAATATCAAGGTTAGGATTATTGTTAATTTACGCATTGCTTACACAATCTCCTTAGTAGGACGATACCGCCCCGAATAATTATAAATTTTATATCCTCGTTCCCAAGCTGGAACTTCAATGCCATTAAATTAAGCTTTTTTATACTTGGAGTCCAAAGCTTTAGCTTTAGCTACGCTTACTTCGTTTGGGCGACCAGCCAAAGCTAAAGCTTTGGACTCCAAAATAATCCTTAACTTAATGGCAGTGAAGCTGGAGCATGGGAACGAGAGGCGAAACGAGAGGCTAAGTAGTTACATTTTATATATAATTTTTGATCAAAAGTTCAGCAATTTGAATACTATTTAATGCCGCACCTTTCCGAATATTATCCGACACCACCCACAAATTAAGCCCACGCGGATGAGAAATATCTTCACGAACACGTCCAACAAAAACCGAGTCTTTACCAGCCCCATCACTAACAGGTGTTGGATAACCACCATCTTCACGTTTATCCATTAAAACCACACCTGGTGCGTTTTTCAAAAGCTCGTGAGCCTGTTCAACCGTGATTTTCTCACGAGTTTCAATATGCACCGCCTCTGAATGCCCATAAAAAACAGGCACACGAACAGTGGTTGGATTAACCAAAATCGACTCATCCTCAAAAATTTTCTTAGTTTCCCACACCATTTTCATCTCTTCTTTGGTATAACCATTATCCAAAAAAACATCAATATGTGGCAAAACATTAAAAGCAATTTGTTTTGGATAAACTTGGGGATTAATTGGCTTACCATTAAGCAACGCCGCTGTTTGAGTCGCCAATTCCTCAATCGCATTTTTACCCGTACCAGAAACCGCCTGATAAGTAGCAACATTAATTCGCTCAATCCCAACCGCATCATAAATTGGCTTCAAGGCAACCAACATTTGTATTGTTGAACAATTCGGATTAGCAATAATATTGCGAGACTTATATTGTGCAACTGCATGAGGATTCACTTCT
The DNA here is from genome assembly GCA_026993485.1 of Thiotrichaceae bacterium. Lineage (GTDB taxonomy): Bacteria > Pseudomonadota > Gammaproteobacteria > Beggiatoales > Beggiatoaceae > JAUXCJ01. Next base: position 4,530 of record JALWSU010000215.1, read on the forward strand.
GGAACAACCAAAGGAATATCCTTATCTCGACGAAAATGAGAAGTATTATCCACCACCACACAACCAGCTTCAGCCGCACGCGGAGCATAAATAGCTGAAACTGAAGCCCCAGGTGAAAAAATCCCAATTTGCACCTTAGAAAAGTCAAACTTATCTAAATCACCAACAACAAGGTTTTTGCCCTTAAAAGGAATTCGCTTACCAGCAGAACGCTCACTAGCTAAAGGATATAAATTGTCCACTGGAAAATTGCGCTCTTCCAGAATAGACATCATCGTTTCCCCAACCGCACCAGTTGCACCCACTACTGCAACATTAAATAAACGACTCATATTCTTTTATCTCATCTATATCATTCAAATTATTGATTTACTTATACTTCATTTAACAACGCCGCCACCACAGCATCACCCATTTCGCTAGTACCCACAGCATTTTCGCCAATATCTAGAGTACGCAAACCATCACGCAAAACTTGCCTCACAGCCTGATCAATTTTATCCGCTAAATTAGCTTCATTCAAACTATATCGCAGCATCATCGCTACTGACAAAATAGTAGCCAGCGGATTTGCTAGATTTTGTCCCGCAATATCTGGTGCTGAACCATGTATCGGCTCATACATACCCTTATTATGAGCATCCAAAGAAGCCGACGGCAACATCCCAATAGAACCAGTCAATTGAGAAGCCAAATCCGACAAAATATCACCAAACATATTAGTTGTCACAATAACATCAAATTGTTTTGGCGCACGCACCAATTGCATAGCAGCATTATCAACATACATATGAGACAAATCAACCTCTGGATAATCCTCACTAACTCGCGTAACCACTTCTCGCCACAATTCAGTAGCTTCTAACACATTCGCCTTATCAACAGAACAAACACGCTTTTGCCGTTTTTCGGCACTATCAAAAGCAACCCGTGCAATACGTTCAATCTCAGTTTCACTATAAACCAGCGTATTAAAACCTTGCCGCTCACCATTCTCAAGAGTGCGAATCCCTCGCGGTTGTCCAAAATAAATCCCGCCAGTCAATTCGCGCACGATTAAAATATCTAAATCTGCGACAACTTCAGGCTTAAGCGTCGAAGCATTCGCCAATTCAGAAAATAATATAGCGGGTCTTAAATTAGCAAACAATTCCAGTTCCGAACGCAAGCCTAACAAACCCTTTTCAGGACGACGGGATATATCCAATGACTCCCATTTATACCCACCCACTGCGCCCAACAAAACCGCATCCGCTGTTTTTACCAACGCCAAAGTCTCAGCAGGCAAAGGATAACCAGTCGCATCAATTGCGGCACCACCAATTAAACCCTCTTCTAATTGTACATCTAAACCGAAAGAATGCTGTAAAGTTTTCAAAACTTTTACAGCTTCAGCAATAATTTCTGGCCCAATACCATCTCCGGGCAATATAGCAATTGTCTTAGTCATATTTTCTGAGGTAAATTTATTTTACGATTTCTCCCTCCCCCTAGCCCCCTC
>JALWSU010000216.1:0-3801 GCA_026993485.1 Thiotrichaceae bacterium
TTACCGTACCAAATTATGCAATTTGCCGTTATACTTGTTTTTTATAGGATTTATTAGATCTTTCGTCAACAAATTTATATTTTCCTGAGTTTCTGAGTTCAGTCTCAATTTGGCGATAATATTTAGCTAAAGTTTTAAGATCATTTTTATTTTCAAAGGAGTAGAACTACAGGGATGAGTTATAGCATTGCCCGATTTAGTTAAGCACATTTACGCTCCAAACCAACCTGCCAGGTTTTTAAAACCTGGCAGGTTTTCTAGGTGTATTTTATGCAATCGGTTAACGCTATATAAAAGCGGATAAGGCAAGGTTTTATCCCTTTTTATAACTCATCCCTGTAGTTAGTTAATAAAGGGATTAGTACAGAAGCGCAAGCTAACCTTGCACTCCTACTCTAGCTATCTTTTGAAAGGAAGAACTGATGAAGTTTGACTCTGATTCAGCTTTTGTTTCTTATAAATTTGCTCTAATGCCAGTTGAAATTCTCTTTGCAAGCGTTTCATAGTCTCTAATGCTTTATATTGATAATAAACCAACTCGTAGGGTACCGCAGCGGTTAAATTTTCGCGTGTTTGCGGTTTGAACTCTTGCCATGAAAATTCAATATCTCTATTGCTGAGACTGTCAACAAAAATTATTTCTTCTTTGTCAATTACAGCTAGATATTGCATACTCCTAATTGGTACAAATAAGCAATTTTTACTAGCTTTTGCTAGTGATGAATGAATCAAATTATAAAATTCTCCGGGTAAATATCTCGATTCTCGTCCCAGTTCTGCCCCTCTTTCAAATGATTCGCTTACTGTTATATCCATTTTATTTATGTATCGTCAGCAATTTCTAATTCTGGATTCCAACCTTTTTCTTTGGCGGTTTTAATAGCTTCTGCCTGAATACGCATAAAACGTTGTTTTAGCTCTTCAGGTAATTTAGATACTAAAAAACCGTATTTTTCCCATTCATTATTGGTTTTTTGCCATAAATCTTCTATGGCTTGGCTTAGCCAACCCTCACAGGTTTCGGTTTCTGGTATTATCCCAAATACCCAAGCATCTCGGATAATTTTACCAGTGTCTGTCATTCCTCCTTTGATGTCATTATGAATGCCAACGTATTTTTTAATCTCTTTAGTTCTCATAACCATAATTATGCAGTTAATGAAGCAAAAAGCATTGGTAGCTTTTCTGGTAAGCGTTGGACGTGATCAATGATGGTGTAATTGTTTTCTCCAAAAATACGTTTTACATAGTGATCAGCATTTGCATCTAGTGTTAAACAGTAGGTTAAAACGCCTTTACTATATAGTTCTTCTACGGCTTTCTTGGTATCGTGGCGTAGATGTTGAGGGTCTCTTTCGTCAATATCTGCTGGTTCGCCATCTGTAACCATTAATAATAATTTACGCCGTTCTGGTTGTTTTAATAAATATTGTGATGCATGGCGCATTGCTGCTCCCATACGAGTTGATAAACCGCCTTTCATTCCTGCTAAACGCGATTTGACATCATCATCAAAATGTTGATTAAAGTCTTTGATGCGAAAATATTGGACATCATGACGACCATCTGAGGCAAAGCCATGTATAGCAAAGGGATCTCCAATGCCATTAATAGCAGTAGATACTAACGTTGAAGCTTCTTTGGTTAATTGTAAAATGCTTTTATCTGAACCTTCTACTATTTCATTGGTTGATTCGGATAAATCGAGTAAGATAACTACACATAAGTCACGATTTTTCAAAACATTACGCATGGTTATGCGAGGATTGGGTTGCTGTCCCATGCGTATGGAAATCATTGCATCAATTGCTGCATTTATATCAATTTCATCCCCATCTTCCATATTACGCACCCGTTGAACTCCTTCTGGTTGTAACATATCAATGATTTGTTTGATACGGAATGCAACTGGTTTATATTCTAGTAGAATCTTCTCAATTTCTTCTGGATCACCTTTTGGGGAACGGCGTTCATAAACTGTTGTCCAATCAGGACGATGCAATTGTATTTGGTAATCCCATTCTTGATAATGATAAGGATCGCTAATCGGCTCCTTACCTTCTAGTTCGTTAATTGTACAATTTTCTTGATCTAGCCAAAATGGGGTTTCCAGCCGCCAAACTTCTTGGGCATCGTCGCCAGCTAATTCACAATCTAACTCGTTAACCATTTCCATAACTGAAACAGTTTTTCGCACTTGACGCTGACTGGCGGGTACATATTCAGTTCCTTTATCCCATGCTATGTCTTCAAAGTGCCAAATAATACGATTATCATCACGATAGGGTATGCGAATACTTTCTAAGATCCGTAAACTTGGCACATCACGACGACCTGCAAATATATTGAATAATTCAATGCCTAAATCCCAAGAAAATTGATTATTATGCTTATTCGCTTCTATATTGGTATGAAATTTAGTAACTAAAGCATTTAAAACTTCATCATCACTTGTAACCGTGTTATCAAGTAACATTAAAGCAATGTTTTCTAGTTTAACAATAGTTTCATGTTCAACTGGCTTATCATAGTCTAGCTTTAATAAAGATAGCCACAATTTTTTCAGCCCCGGAAATTCCTGAATTGTGCAATATTCAACTCGGGCATCTTCAAAAAAACCAATGAAAAACATTTGAGCCGGAGTTAGCTGTTCGGCTGATAAAGAAGTTTTGGTATAACAAAGATGAGCTGCTAAGTGAGCCGCCATTGCCCGATACAGTTCAAGTCCATTGATATTTCCAATAGAATCAACAGCATCTGGCAGGTGCAAAACTTGCGCTTCAATATAGGGCTTAAAATTTGAATATTCAGCTTCAGTAGGGCGTAAAAAGAAATTACGTCCCCAAAGAGCGCGTAAATAGAAATTAAGCTTTCTTTGTGTATCAATAAATAAAGTACCGCGACGTTCTTTTTGAATCATCGCCAGGCTATCAGTAGTCTCTAAATTAAAATAAGCAGTCAGATTTTTTAAATCACGTCGATATGCTTCGGCACCAAAATTTGCCCAGCGACGTAAACCGCCTAATGTTAATTTCGATAATAATTCATCCATGTGATTCAGCATAGGGCGTAAACCACGAGCAGATTTAGCTGCAAGTTGATGAATTAACTGAAGATAACTACGAAGTAAATCGGCATCACCTAGACGACGGGCAACAGTTGGTAGGCTTGAGAATAAAAGAGCGATGACTTCCCCAGAAGTCATTGAAGATAATTTCATTGCCGCAGTAATGCAATCAATAATAATATCTTCGCCACATTCTTTGATAACTAATGGCATTTCTTCTAAATAGGCGAGTACTAAATCATGCCCACGTCCTAGCTTGCATAAGCCTTTGCCACCTTCCAGATAATCTTGCAAGCCTCTTGGTGACATAACCCGTGCGGCTTCGTGAAAGGTAGCTTCTAAAGTTATTTTTAATTCGGGTGCTGCCTTTTCGAGACAATCACGATAATCATCAAGTTTAATAGTCATATTTTAGTTTATACCTGACTCAATCGCTGGTTATTTGTTAAAAAAATCAACCCAAGAATGTATCAACAGCAGCGTTTAGAGTATCACGCATATCAGGATCATCTGTTAATGGACAAACTAAAGTCATACTACAAGCTTTGATTGGCTCAACACCTTTTTTGATTAATTGACCTGCGTAAACTAATAAACGGGTTGAAATGCCCTCATCAAGTCCGTGACCTTTCAAATTACGGCTACGATGAGCAATTTGTACCAATTTACTAGCTATTTTGGCATCAATACCAGTTTCTTTAGCCACAATATCAGTTTCAATCTCAGCATTAGGA
>JALWSU010000216.1:3811-5993 GCA_026993485.1 Thiotrichaceae bacterium
GGATAATCAAAATCTAAAGCCCCAAAACGCTGCTTTGTAGACTGTTTAAGGTCTTTCATCAAACTTTGATAACCGGGATTATATGAGATTACCAATTGAAAATCTGGATGAGCTTCGATTAATTCGCCTTTTTTATCCAAAGGTAAACTACGACGATGATCTGTTAAAGGATGGATAACAACAGTGGTATCTTGGCGCGCTTCAACTACTTCATCTAAATAACAAATTGCACCAATACGAGCCGCACTAGTTAGAGGACCATCTTGCCAAACAGTACCATCTTTATCTAATAAAAAACGTCCAACTAAATCGGACGCAGTCATATCTTCATTACAAGCGACAGTAATTAAAGGTCGTCCCAGCTTATAAGCCATGTATTCAACAAAACGTGATTTTCCACAACCTGTTGGACCTTTTAACATAACTGGCATACGGGCATTATAAGCTGCCTCGTATAGTTCTACTTCGTCAGCAACGGGGCGATAAAAGGGTTCAGATTTAATTTTGAATTGTTCAGCATTGACAGTCATTTTTTAAGCTCTCATAAGTACTGTTAATAATGATGTGCCAATATATTATGACTAAAAGAAATCATCATAATTAAAGGCTGAAAAATTTAAACATAAGCAAAGATAAATCGCAAGTATTTTTTCAATGATAAGTACCTGTGCAAGACGAATAATCTAATAGAGTTGTTGCCAAATAATTTGCACCCATTGTCTGAACCTTGATTTTAAGGGATTTAAAGGATTTACAGGATTGGGTTAGAATCGATTGATTAAACAATCCTTACAATCCTTATAATCCTTTGTAATCAAGGTTCAGACAATGGAAACCGTCAGATTGGTTTTATTTTGCAACTCCATTTCAGAAACTAGGGCAACCACAAGGGATTGCCCCTACAAACGAAGTAACGAAGTAAACCGCGATGTAGGGGCAATCGGTTGCCCCTTTTGAACTAGAGTGCGTAACATCAGTTATGATAATCAATATACCATTTGACAAAACGCTCTATCCCTTCTTCAACCGAAGTTTGCGGCTTGAAACCAACATCCCGTTCTAAATCATCCACATCAGCATAAGTAGCGGCTACATCACCAGCTTGCATCGGCAAGAAATTCTTCTTCGCCTTTTTCCCTAATGCTTTTTCTAAAGTTTCAATATAGTGCATTAATTCAACGGGGTTATTATTACCGATATTATAAAGTTGATAAGGTGCGGGGCTGGTACAAGGATCAGGATTATCACCAGACCAATTTGGATTGGGTTGAGGAATTTTGTCGATAACTCTAATTACACCTTCAACAATATCATCAATATAAGTAAAATCACGCTGCATTTTGCCGCTATTGTAAATATCAATCGGTTGATCTTCAAGAATGCCTTTAGTGAATTTAAACAAAGCCATATCTGGTCGTCCCCAAGGCCCATAAACTGTGAAAAAACGTAGTCCAGTTGTCGGGAGCTTATAGAGATGAGCGTAGGTATGTGCCATTAATTCATTCGCTTTTTTACTAGCAGCATAGAGTGAAATCGGATGATCAACATTATGGTGAATCGAAAAGGGCATTTTAGTGTTCAGCCCGTACACGGAACTAGAGGAGGCAAATACCAAATGTTCAACTTCATTATAACGACAGCCTTCTAAAAGATTGACAAATCCAACAATATTGCTATCAACATAAGCGTGAGGATTTGCAATTGAATAACGCACACCAGCTTGGGCGGCTAAGTTCATCACCTTTTGAAATTTTTCACGCGCAAATAATTCAGCGATTCCTTCACGATTTGCTAAATCTAATTTAACAAAACTGAAATTTGGTTGCCCTTCTAATTGGGATAAACGCGCCAGTTTTAAATTTACATCATAATAATCATTGAGATTATCTAATCCTACAACTTCATCACCACGCTCTAAAAGACGCTTTGAAAGTTGTGAACCAATAAAGCCTGCTGCACCTGTGACGAGTATTTTCACTTATTGTTTTTCCTTTCTTATTGCTTATACTCGATTATCAAGTTTTTTTTGCTTGACAAATTGTCTTTTCTATTATTACAAAATAACTATTTGAATTATAATAATTTTAAAATGTTGGAGTCCAAAGCTTTAGCTTTAGCTACGCTTACTTCGTTTGGGAGACCAGCCAAAGCTAAAGCTTTGGACTCCAATTCTTATATAATC
>JALWSU010000217.1 GCA_026993485.1 Thiotrichaceae bacterium
TGCCGAAATTAAGAAAAGGCTCTCCACTTATAGAGTAACAGCCATATTAGGTCCCAGACAATCTGGAAAAACAACCTTAGCTAGACAATTTCAGGCTAATCATTATTTTGATCTTGAAAATCCACAGAATTTAGCTCAATTTCAAAACCCGCAATTAACACTTGAACGCTGTCGAGGTTTAATCATTATTGATGAAATTCAGCGTCAACCCGAGTTATTTCCGTTAATACGTTTTTTAGTTGATACTATCCCAGAACAATATTACCTAATTTTAGGAAGCGCGTCACGGGATTTAATCCAGCAAAGTTCAGAAAGTCTTGCTGGTAGGATTTCCTACCATACACTATTAGGATTGCGGAAAATGGATATCAAGCCTGACGAAATAGAACAATTATGGCTTAGAGGTGGTTTTCCATCTTCATTTTTAGCCGCAGATAATGCTATGAGTTATCAATGGCGTGAAGATTACATTAGAACTTTTCTGGAACGGGATATTCCAGCATTGGGGATTCGTATTCCTGCTGAAACTTTGCGACGATTCTGGCAGATGGTGAGTTATTATCATGGCAATATAATCAATTTTTCAGAAATAGGCCGTTCATTTGGTATTGCTGATACAACTGTGCGGCATTATATTGATATTTTGGTTGGAACTTTCATGGTCAGAATCTTACAACCTTGGTATGTCAACATTGGTAAACGGTTAGTGAAGCGTCCAAAACTCTACTTTCAAGATTCTGGCATTTTTCATTCGCTATTAGCTATCGAAACTCAAGAAGCACTTTATCGGCATCCAAAATTAGGTAGTTCTTGGGAAGGATTTGCTTTAGATTGTGTTTGGAGAAGTATTGGGAAACCTGATGAACAAGCCTACTTTTGGGCTACTCATTCTGGAGCAGAAGTCGATTTATTTTGGCAACATGAAGGCAAGCATTGGGCTTGTGAATTTAAATTTGCAGATGCTCCTACTCTAACTAAATCAATGCGTTCTGCTATATCTAATTTAAATTTAGAAAAACTGTGGGTAATCTACCCTGGGAGTACCAAGTATCAGATTCATGAAAAAATTGAAGTGTTGCCATTAAAAGATATTTCTGGAAGGTGGGAATATTGATTGTGCCAATCGAGCTTGGAGTGCAAGGTAAGCTTGCACTCCGATTCGAGCTACGAAATTTTTTTCTTCAATAATTCATTCACTTGCTTAGGATTAGCCTTGCCTTTGGAAAGTTTCATCACTTGCCCAACGAAAAAGCCAAATAATTTCTCTTTGCCGTTACGATAGGCTTCGAGCTGTTTTGGATTTTTGGCTATTACTTCATCAATAAGCTTTTCAATTGCGCCAGTGTCGGTTACTTGTTTCCAGCCGTGTTTTTCAATAATACTGTCTACATCTCTTTCTCCATTCCAAAGGGCTTCAAATACTTGTTTGGCTATTTTGCCTGAAATGGTGTTATCTGTGATACGGCGCAGCATATTGGCGAGTTGACTCGCAGTGACTTTTGATTCGCTAATGTCCAAATTGTTTTTATTTAGCAAGGATGATAATTCACCTATTATCCAGTTGGCACAAAGCTTTGCTTCGCTTCTAGAAAGTTTAACCGTATCTTCAAAATAATCGGCTAGTTCACGATTGCTTGTCAAGATACTAGCATCGTATAAGGATAAACCATATTCTTGCATAAAGCGTTGCTTTTTGTCATCGGGTAATTCGGGCAAGTCTTGTTTAATTTGTTCTAAAAATTCGGGTTCGATTACTAATGGTAATAAGTCGGGATCAGGAAAGTAGCGGTAATCATTGGCTTCTTCCTTGCTACGCATGGCGCGAGTTTCGTTTTTATCCGCATCATATAGGCGTGTTTCTTGAATTACACTGCCACCGCTTTCTAGTACGTCAATTTGGCGTTCAATTTCAATATTGATGGCACGTTCGACGAAGCGAAATGAGTTGAGATTTTTTAATTCGGTACGAGTGCCAAATTCTGCTTGTCCTTTTCGACGTATGGAGACGTTGGCATCGCATCGGAATGAGCCTTCTTGCATATTGCCATCGCAAATGTCTAAATAGCGCACCAATGAATGGATTTTTTTCATATAAGCAACGGCTTCTTTGGCTGAACGCATGTCTGGCTCTGAAACTATTTCTAATAAAGGTGTACCAGCTCTATTAAGATCAATTCCAGTTAGTCCATGAAAATGTAGGGATTTGCCAGCATCTTCTTCTAAATGGGCGCGGGTTATGCCTATGGTTTTTTCTTGATTGTCTACTTCAATTTTAAGTTGCCCGGATTCGACAATTGGTAGTTCATATTGGCTAATTTGATAGCCTTTAGGTAAATCAGGATAAAAGTAATTTTTTCGCGCAAATACGGAACGTGGCGCAACTTTTGCATTAATAGCCAGACCAAATTTAGCTGCCATGCGTACTACTTCTTCGTTGAGTACTGGCAAGACTCCGGGTAGTCCTAAATCTACGGCGCAGGCTTGAGTATTAGGCTCTGCTCCATAAGCGGTTGATGCTCCAGAAAAAATTTTACTTTTGGTTGCTAATTGGGCGTGAATTTCTAAGCCGATTACGACTTCCCACATATTTTTAACCTCTATTTTGCCAAGACCTGACAGGTTTCCAAAACCTGTCAGGTCTGAATTAATTGAATTTTAAACAAAATTTGCTGGAGTTTGTTTATGCCAATCGGTGCGTTGTTGATATTGATGGGCAATATTCAATAAACGGCTTTCATTTAAATAATTACCTAGCAATTGTAATCCTACAGGGCGTTGATTAACAAAACCAGCAGGTATGGATATTCCGGGGATGCCAGCTAAATTTGCAGCAATAGTATTTATATCGGATAAATACATGCTAATGGGATCATTAAGTTTTTCACCGATTTTAAAAGCAGTAGTAGGTGAAGTTGGGCCCAAGATAACGTCTACTTTTTTAAAAGCTTCGACAAAATCGTTGCTAATTAGACGACGGATTTGTTGAGCTTTTAGATAATAAGCATCATAATAGCCGGCTGAAAGGGCATAAGTGCCGATCATTATACGGCGTTTGACTTCGGCACCAAAAGCTTCACCTCGTGAGCGTTTGTATAAATCAATTAAATCTTTAGGATTTTCACAACGATAGCCAAAACGTACCCCGTCATAGCGGGATAAATTAGAGGAACATTCAGCTGGTGCAATGATATAATAAGTTGGAACTGAGAGATGGCTATGGGGTAATTGGATTTCATGCAAAGTTGCGCCGGCTTGCTCAAATTCTTTGATGGCAGTGTCTAAAACTTTGCCTACTTCAGGGTCTAAGCCTTCAGCAAAAAATTCTTTGGGGAGACCAATTTTTAATCCTGCTAAACTATCATTTAAATGGCTAGTATAGTCTTCTGCGGGATGGTTTAAACTTGTAGAGTCGCGTTGATCAAAGCCAGCCATTTGGTTTAACAGTAAGGCTACATCTTCAGCACTATGTCCCATAGGACCACCTTGATCTAAACTGGAGGCAAAGGCAATCATGCCATAGCGTGATACAAGTCCATAAGTTGGTTTTAATCCAGTTATGCCACATAAAGCCGCAGGTTGGCGAATTGAGCCGCCAGTGTCGGTACCTGTAGCTAGCGGGCTAAGACGGGCTGCAATAGTCGCAGCGGAGCCGCCTGATGAGCCACCGGGTACAGTTTGGGTATCCCAAGGATTTTTGACGGGGCCATAATAGCTGGTTTCATTAGATGAACCCATTGCAAATTCATCCATATTGGTTTTACCCAACATTACCATACCGGCTGCCTGACATTTTTCGACAACAGTGGCATTATAAGGAGCAATAAAATTGTCTAGCATTTTTGATCCACAGGAGGTTTTAATCCCTTTAGTACAAAAAATATCTTTATGGGCAAGGGGTATCCCAGTTAGTGGCCCTGCTTTTCCCTGAGCTATGCGCTGATCAGCAGCTTGTGCGCTTGCTAATGCGGTTTCAGCAGTGATGGTAATAAAACTGTTTATTTTGGCATTATGGCGTTCAATTCGTTCCAAAAAGTGACGGGTTAATTCGACACTTGAGTATTCACGTTGATGTAAGGCTTTAGAAAGTTCGGCAATAGTTTTATTGTGCATATTAATAGTCTGAGGTTCAGATTTAGAGGATAATTATTCAATAACTTTAGGGACTAAATATAAGCCTCCCTCAGTTTGCGGCGCAATGCTTTGAAAAAGTTCACGCTGATTGCTTTCTGACACAATATCCGCACGTAAACGTGCAGTCGCATCAAGGGGGTGCGCCATTGGCGTTATGCCCTTTGTATCCACACTATTCATTTGTTCAACTAAGGTTAAAATATCGGACAAATTATGTGTATAAAGTGGAATATCTTGCTCATTTAATGAGATACGGGCTAAGTGAGCAATTTTTTCTACTTCTTCTTTTGGTAAAGACATTTTTATCTCCATGCTTTTAATGAAGGCTTAGTGTAACAGTTAGGACTTACGCATTAACATAACGAATTTTTTTGATTTTCTCCTTGGAGTCCAAAGCTTTAGCTTTGGACGGTCCAAAGCTAAAGCTTTGGACTCCAAGTAAGTTATAAATTTTAACAGTTTGTTTTTATTAAAAAAACCTAAAAAACTTCTGCTGTCAGTGCTTAAGTCCTAACAGTTTAACTAATTATATTGCTTTTCCCAAGAATTGAGACTTGCCTAAATTTGACGTGCTTGATAGATTAAGATTTTTGTCATGTTATAGTATTTCACAAAAACCTCCGAGGTTTAAAAAACCTCGGAGGTTTAGACTGAAATTATTTTTCTGAAATACTATAGTCAAAAGCAGTAAAATCAATTTTTTTAGGGAATACTGCTATGTCTTTCATTAAAAGTTCATTTATTTATTATTCAGCACAGGATTGATTGAATTTCATGTTGAAAAATTTACGCGGAGCGTTTTCAGACGACCTTTCTATTGATTTAGGCACAGCGAATACACTAATTTATGTTCGTGGGCAAGGCATTGTCCTTGATGAGCCTTCAGTCGTCGCCATTCGTCACTCTGAAGATGGTGGTGCTAAAAGTATTGCAGCCGTTGGTTTAGAAGCTAAACGAATGTTGGGGCGTACCCCCGGTCATATTACTGCAATACGTCCAATGAAAGATGGTGTTATTGCAGATTTTACGATTACCGAAAAAATGTTGCAATATTTTATTCATAAAGTTCACGGCGATAGATTTTGGCATCCCTCACCACGAGTGCTAATATGTGTACCTTGCAGTTCAACTCAAGTTGAACGCCGTGCGATTCGGGAATCGGCTATTGGAGCTGGTGCGCGAGAAGTTTATTTAATCGAAGAACCTATGGCAGCCGCTATTGGTGCTGGTATGCCTGTCAGTGAGCCAACAGGTTCAATGGTACTTGATATTGGTGGTGGAACTACAGAAGTTGGGATTTTATCTCTCAATGGCATTGTTTACTCTGAATCGATCCGAATCGGTGGGGATCGTTTTGATGAAGCTATTATCGCCTATGTGCGTCGTCATTATAGTACCTTAATTGGAGAAATGACTGCCGAATATCTAAAACGAGAAATCGGATCAGCTTATTCAGGTAAAGATATACAAGAACTCCAAGTACGAGGACGTAATCTCGCTGAAGGAGTTCCCCGTAGTATCACCTTGAATAGTAATGAAATTTTAGAAGCATTACAAGAACCGTTAATGAGTATTGTTACAACTGTAAAAATGGCTTTAGAGAAAATACCACCAGAATTAGGCTCTGACATCGCCGAAAAAGGTATAGTCTTAACAGGTGGCGGTGCATTACTAAAAGATTTTGATCGTTTAATGATGGAGGAAACTGGTTTGCCTGTGATTGTAGCAGAGGATCCTTTAACATGTGTTGCTCGCGGTGGAGGACGTGCTTTGGAAATGATTGAGGAGCATGGACCTGATATTTTTGCGTTGGAAAGTTAATTGCCAACTATTGGCTGGATA
>JALWSU010000218.1 GCA_026993485.1 Thiotrichaceae bacterium
CTTTTGGCTTTATTAGACAAGAAGTTTTTGTTATTTATTATATTAAGGGTATTTAGTACATATTCTTTTCCAAATATATCAACAAAATACCATGGCAGTTCTTCCACGCTCAAATTATATGTTTCAAGGCAAGAAAATAATTTTTCTAACAAGTTAAATTTTGCTTTAGGCTTGATTTGAAATAATAAATTTCCTGCAAGTTCCTGTCTTTGCAAATATTTGTCTTCTAATAGAAATATTTTAAATAACCCCTCAAATACTTCTTGTGGTTTACATTTTGACAACCAAAAAATAAGTTGTTTCACTTGTTGAAAATTGTTTCCGCCAAATCTATCCGCCGAAATAATTACTTTTGCGTAAATATGGTGCCATTTCAGATTTTGTTGGCTAAGTGCCGATTTGTCGAATTCTTTTTTCTTTTTTATCATAACTATTGTCTTGAAATTTGTTGTATTCCAATTCTCCCGTTGTTCGCCATGGATAGCCTATAGGCGAGGACAAATAGCCTCTGGTAGCCTTTTGTCGTGAAAAATGGTTTCGAGGATAAAGTTTTTTTCAAAAAACTTTATCCTCGAAAAGAATTCTTACCAGATAATTCAGAAATAATTAGAGGGTTTGTTGAGACCAAACTGAACTGATGAATTTTTTAAACGAAACCTTACATTGGAGAATTCGTTTTAAAAACAAAATTACTGTATTTAATCAAAATAAATCTGGAGAATTTAAACTTCAATCATTACGGGCTTTTCGTGTATGTCGTGGATAAACTAGATTCTATCATAACTGTTTTATTTCTAAAAAATACTTTGGACACGTTCATTTTGCTTTTGCAAGACCAAAAGGTGTTAGGGATGAATGGATTATTGTTATTGATGAACCAACTTTTTTATTTAGAAACTGTTAATGAACATGGATTACGTTTTGATTGATATCGAAGAAAATTTTCTTGATGATAAGTGGTTTTCAATTGGAGTCTTCCAAACTACGTTGTCCAGAAGCTTTAAATAGACTATTTTTGATTCTAGCTGTCGCAACATTATTTCTAGTTGTTCAAGGAACTGAAGTGGTAGCTAAAAATAAACGTAAATTGGTTGATCCGCATTACGAGGTTTAAGCTATTTTGAAATAGGTTGGCGTTGGATTCAAAAGGCTATTTTTAAAGGATTGCGTTTAGTACAACATTTATTTTTATCCCCTGATCCTGAACCAATTCAACCAAGCAATTCTATTCAGCGTTTTTCAAAAACTCAACTCATTGTTTTTGATTTATATCTGAACCCTTTATAGAGTTTTGTCAGGCTGTCAGGTTTTTAGCTTTGCCTATTCATTGACTCTTGTATCATTACTAACAAAATGTTACCTGCAAAAAAAATTGATTATTTTTAATCATTTCGCTTGACAGGGAACAGAGTTAGGACTTACGCATTGACAAATGAATTTTTTTATTTTCTCCTTGGAATCCAAACGAAGTAAGCGTAGCTAAAGCTTTAGCTTTGGAATCCAAGATAAGTTATAAATTGTAATATTTTGTTTTTATTTTAAAAATAAAAAACTTCAGCTGTCAGTGCGTAAGTCCTAAGAGTATATACCTGGCTAAAAAATAAACCTTTCACTTTTAGAAATTGATAAATTTTTCTTATCTGAAAATGAAAACGAAAATTTTAATAAGTTGCTACTTATTTCTAAGGGTAGTTGTTCTATTTTTAACGGATTATTAAGAGGATAAGCTATTAATTCGTAGGGACCATAACAATCTTTAAAATCATATATATAAATTCCCTTTTTGGATTCCTCTAAGGCATCTTGATAATTTCCATCGCCTTTAGCTTGTCGTTTCCTAATTGATTTTATAAGTTTTGCCTCGGATCGCATTTTCAATTCTTTAAAAAAAATAATGATACTGTCATAAATTTTTTCATTATCAAAAACAATTTTTGGAATCGGACCATATCCAGTAGTGAATTTACCAATAAAACCAAATGTATCAATAGCATACCATTCTAAATCCAGACCATAAAATTTTTCTCTTGTAAAAGACATTCTTGCTTTTTCTCTACCTTATTACTCCGTAAAATAAAGCCTATCAATTGTTTTCATTGCAACAAGTTTGGGGGCACAAAATGTAGTGATATAGTGTAATGTTCATTTGCATCAATCAATATAATTTCATTACATCTTGGGAACTACTCCGTAAAATTTAAAGCACCAAAATTATTTCATGCACGTTCCTAACTTTCTAGGGAGCACTTATTGTAGTGGTACCTTTAGTGGTAATTTTACAATTTCTACATCTTTCATACGGTGTCCCATACATAATAGGTCTTAACAGTATACACATCAAGAGCATTTAAGCAGGTTCCCTTTAAAAGGGCTTTGTTACATGCACTGAATTCGGCACAATTATTAACTGGCCATTTTTCTAAACTTTCTTTAGGCATAGACCTACGCAAAGTAGGATGAATTATACTTAGTAAATCGCCACTATATCCATAATAAACAATACCTGTATTATAGGACTTACGCAATGACAGCATAAGTTTTTTAGTTTTTTTAAGAAAAACAAACTGTTAAAAATTATAACTTACTTGGAGTCCAAACGAAGTAAGCGTAGCTAACTTCGTTTGGACTCCAAGGAAAAAATAAAAAAATTCGTTTGTCAATGCGTAAGTCCTAAACCGATACAACTCATCATAAGCATAATCATAATTCCCATCATCTGTTGATTTTTTAGTAATATTTATTACTATTTGGAGAATACTCATATCCATAATTCATAAGGATATTTTGAGTAGCATCCTTAACCACTTTCGATTTCAAGCGCATCAAAGGCTCATAACTCAGATCAATTTGGCTACCACCAGGAAAAGTAACCTTAGCTGGACGATTCCACTTATAAGAATTAACCGTAACACGCCCAACATCAGGGATTTCAACTGCGCTTAACCGATTATTGTCATCATACACATAACCGATTTTTACGCTTTTCTCCAATGGCGAGTTTGCTCAAATTACTACTACTGGTAAGAAATATCCAGCTTGGTGCTGGAGTTGCATCAGTTTTTAATAATTTTAGTTGAATGCCAGTTAGTTCCGCCAAGCCTTTATTTTATAAGGTTAAAATTTATATGATGCTCGAATTTTTAACTATTGGTCCAATCCACGCTTCGTTAGTTTATTTACTTTGATTCTCATCATTGTCATATTTCAACCATTTTATATCACGACGTATATTTCTAATTATAACTATTAAACCACATACAATTCCAATTGGCATTAAAATAGTTGCAAACAAAACTGCCATTTCTGGACTAATTAGGTGAAATACTAATAAAACTAAACCTATTACAAAACCAAATATTAATGTACATTTTTTTTCTTTCTCAGTCATTATCAATCATTAGCTTTTTAGCTTATGGTTTATTACACCATTGGATGGTTGAACTACAAAAATCTATGGTTAAAGAGGCTCCACATCCAGCTCCTAACCTACTCATACCTTTTGCTGAACCAGCAGACGTTATTTCATCTTTACTAACACCAAGATTACCACTATAACCCTTAGCCCATCCAGCCCCAATATCAGCTGAAAATCCATCCAATTGAATTTCCAGCTAAACTATCTTCTATATCACTCATAGATATCCCAAGTGGAACGGTTGCCACAGTTCCAGCAATTTGACTAGAAGTTGGAAAACCAATTTTCACAGGTAAATTAGAACTAGCAAAAGTTTTCTGACCATGCTTAACTTCATTTCCAGCACCATCCCTAAAAACCAGCAAACGTATTTCATTATTATATTTGGCAAACTGATGCTTTCCATATTCATCAATTATCTCAATCGGTAAATTTTTAAAATTATAAATTATCTTAACCAAATGCCTAAGTGGATTCTTAATTTCAATTAAATTCTTATGAATATCATAAATATACTCAAAACTAGTTCCAGCTTCGTCAATTACTGCTGTTACATTGCCATGACTATCATATTCATTAGGTGATTTAAAAATCTGGGTAAAATCTTAAAATATAGGTAAATAAAAGTTTTAATTTGAGAAACCGCTTAATTATTATTTATTGGCTCGGTTTTTAGTCGTTTTTAAAATCCGGGCAAAATGGTTCTAAGCTAGTAAAAATGGGACTGGAGTGTTTTTTAGGTGAAAGGGGAAAATCGAAGTAAAGTACTAAAAATGAGGCCATATTTTAAGGTGAGTTTCGCTCTGCCCTACCCACCCATACTTGCTCAGATGATTCTAAAAGGTAGATAAATTCAGGTATTAAAGAATTTTACTTTGATTCCAATTATTTTTTCTATTACAAATTCAGTTTTTTATCCATAAAATTACCTTATAATGATCCTCACCATCTAGCCCATCACTACTAATACTATTAAGATTACCATATAAGATTCTAGCACGATAAACACCTGGATGAAGTGATATCCTTGCAGCATCAGGAAAAAAATCACTGCATCCTGCTACAACAAGAATTCCAGAAAAAATTTCAAGATCACATTCATTAACATGGTCCCATTGAGACAAATCAGTTTCTGGCTCTTGACACACGATTTCAATTGTTACTGAAACTTCCATATTACGAATAGTACCAATACCAATAATACCAGGAGCAATAGCTAGCATGTTTTTACAAGCATTATTAGTCCAAATTTCAGACAAATCTCCTGTAGCATTTTGATCTTGAATATAAAAGTAATAATAATCCGCAAATAATTTAAATTGATATTTTTGCATTTTTTCTAAAATTCATTTTTAATGAAATAACAAAAACACTTTATTTATTTCTAAATTAATAAAGATTTATGGCACAATTTTGAATTTTATTTTGGTTCCATTTGGCAAATGTTTGTAAGCATGTCCAATACTTGAACCTGCACCACGATTATCAGACGGATTTATATGTCTTACACTAGCTCCCCCAATTATTTTGATCCTAATTATTCAAATATTGGTCTAACCCTAATTATTGAATCAAATCTTTTTATAATTATTCCAACTTTTGCCATTTTTTTGTCTTAGCTGCCATCAACAAATCAGCTATGGTAATAGGAATAAAACCTAGTTTTCTATTGACTTTTCCAAATAAATAATGACGTATAAAATATAAGCCTATATACAAAGGCAATAATAACAATACATGAGGTGGATACCATTCTGGACCAAAATATTTATATATCTCAAATTCACTCAGATCCACATCAAACTGTTCTGAAAAATTTTCAAAAAATTCAACTGCATCATCACCATCAAGACCTAAATCCCAAAGTAATGTTGTGTCATCAGATAATTCCGAAATTTCTACTCCACATTCTTCTGATATAAACTTAAATAGTTTTATTTTCGTATCTGGAACCATAATTTTCTTGTCTCATTTTGAGTTAAACTCCCCACCTTTAGGTAGCCAGCTTTAGCAAATGTTTTAACCTCTTGAATAGACAATAACCCAATTTTTAATACTCATAACAAAGAAAATATCTCAGATTTTTGGATTAATGAACGGATATCCTTATAAACCAATGAAGGTAGTCAAAATTCCCTTCGAGGATAAAGTTTTTTGAAAAAAAACTTTATCCTCGAACATAATCTCCATCTAAAAATCAAGTGAACTAGGCGCGAAATCGTTGATAACCCACATTTTCCGTATTTTGTTATGGTTTTTAGAAGTGGTTGTAATGTCCAAGTAACTTTTTGAGTTTTCAGACAGCAATTAGTTTGTTGGGGCTAGCCTTTAATTAGCTTGAGCTGAATGTTTTAAAGGACTTTAGCCTTAATCGCCCACTTTAGTGGTTTTTGAAACCACTGGTGGTCGTTCATTATAAATATGATTAACTTAAGTTAATGACAAGAATCATTCTTTCTACAATCATACATACACAAAGTGATTTTAATGCTATCATATATAAATAAACCCCATCCAACCCAAGTACCCATCTTGCTATTAAG
>JALWSU010000219.1 GCA_026993485.1 Thiotrichaceae bacterium
ACAAGGGATTGCCCCTACAAACAGTGATTTACTGTAGGTGCAATCCCTTGTGGTTGCCCTTGTGTATAAGAGAGTGCGCTGGAGCGTGGGAACGAGAGTAAACTTGCTGCTCATTGGGCAAATTTGCCACTTTTTATCGCCATTTTGCTGCCAATCTATCCTGACCCGCTACCTTTGTATTGCTAGATGCTGTTTGCGTTACTCTGGGCTGCGTTTTAGCTGTTTTAGCCATCGCCCCAAATGGCTAGACGACTGGTGGCAACAAGCCGACGAGAAACACCGAGCTTGGTTAGAAATCCAACTCAACCAAACCCCTCCCACAACACAATAAAAAAACACACACAACACACACAAGCCAAACCAGCCAGGATTCAAAAACCTGGCAGGATTATTGCTACGCACGTGCGCGCGCATACGTCATAGCAAAAAAAATCCAATAAAAACAAAAAACTACGCCACCATAATTTCACAAACTACTGAAAGTATTAATGTTTTGTGTGTGTGTATTTAAAAAACTTGTAAGTAGGATCTTAGTAAGTCAGTATTAGTAAGTCAGTATTAGTAGGACGTGGTTATCCAATTTAGAAAACCACGTTTGGAAAACCTAACCTGGAGAAAAATAAATAGAAAAGATAAAAGAAAGTAAATATTATATTATCGTTGCCCCTACAAACAATGATTTACTGTAGGGGCAATCGGTTGCCCTTATGTTTAAGTGAGTTTTTAACTTATTGTTTTATAATAAATAAAAAATAATACCTAAATTTTGTTCACAGTGAAACTGCTTGATTGTGATTGAACTGCATGGGTTCAAATTTGGATGGTATTGTTTTATAATAAAATTCTTAAATTATTTTGTGATTTTAGGATCACATTTTTTAAATTGGAGAGCAAGGTAAGCTTGCACTCCGTTCAATCTAAGGTTTTCTTCTGGCAGCAAGTTAAACGAATTTGTTCTGGAAAATTTAAATTTAATTCAAATTATTTATGTCAAATAATTTCAAACATACACGAACATGGCGCGAGTTATTAGATGAAATCCCATCTATTCAATGGCAAAAAGTTGCTCGTGAACCTAGTCCTAATACTGATTATTTGATTTTTAAAAAATTAAATAAAACTTTGCCTTTGCATCGTAATAATCTAGCATTTAAAGAAGTTTTGCCGCCTAATCCACGCCCTCCTTTGGAAAAGGGAAGATTGGTTTGTATTGCTGTTAATTCTCATCCTAAGCCTTTGGTACTTAATTATGCTTTGAAAACTGAAGCGGATGATAATACTAAAAATTTAATTAAGGTGGTTATTGATTATCGAGTTGATGATGCAATTGTACTAATTACTGAATTTGATGATGCTTTAAGTGAGATAGAAGAATATTATAATGAGGCTTTAAAAACTATTTTTGAGAATCAAGTTGAGTTTTCTTCTGTGGCTTTAAAAAATGAAATAGCTGCTCTTGATGTGAATCAGTTTGGTATTTTTGTTGAGAAAGTTTCGGTTTCTAATGCGCTGGAGCCTGAATCTGTAGAGGAGGAGAAATTAAAAAGTGAGCAAGAGCGTATTGCTGAACTTGAAATGGCTTTATATGCGGAAGAACAACGTAATTTGGAACTAAGACAACGCATTGCTGAGTTGGAAAGTCAAGCGAAAGTTGAGCCTGTTATTCAAGATGTTGATAAAAAAGATGAGTGGTTGAATTTAAAACAGGCAAAATTTTTAATTGCTCAAAAAGAGGAAGCTTTAAAAGCTAAAGAGGAAGTTTTAGTTAAAGAAGCTGAACGTTTGGCTGAACTTGAGAAACGTTTACAATTAAGACAAAGTCATCAAAGTAGTACTCCCCCTCCTACAGCTACCGCTGAGAAAGTGCAACATCCTGCTCCTGAGCCGCCTTTATTAAATAATAAACTTCCAGAAGAGGAGCCTGATACTTTTGCTCCTATAATGATGGATAGAGAGGTGGATTTTCATGATGATTTTGAACCGATTGATTATCCAGAAGATGATGAATATTATGATGAAAATATGAGGAAACCATCGAAAATAAGAACCGTCATTTTTATTTTGATAGCGATTCTGGCTATTGGGATGGTGGTGTTTTATTTGCCGTCTATAGTTGCGTTATTTAAATCGTTGTTGAATATCGGATAATTAATGTGATGCTATCTCATTTAAGCATATATAGCGTTACCCGATTTAGTTCAGTACAAACCTGCCAGGTTTTTAAAACCTGGCAGGTTTAATCGCTGTATTTTATACAAACGGGTAGTGCTATAGTAGCTAAAAATATTGATAATTGACATAGTTATATTTGTTTTAATAGTATAGCCTCTTCTTAAAATTTGGAACTGAAATCATTGTGGGATGATTCTAATGAGAAACTAGATAGTAAAGAAATAATGAGTGAAATAATTACATTAATTCATTGCTTTTCAATGAAACATTATTCAAAAAGGCGTATCAAATGCGCTCTTGAGGATTTAAATGAGAGCACTGAAGACTAAAATTAAAGGATTAAAACATAGGACTTACGCACTGACAGCAGAAGTTTTTTAGGTTTTTTAATAAAAACCACTTGTTAAAATTTAGAACTGAGTTGGAGTCCAAAGCTAAAGCTTCTTCGCTTCGCTCCAAGGAGAAAATAACCAAATTCGGAATAAACGGATTATTTTAGCGCAAACTGGTTTGAGCTATCAAAGCACGGATAGCTTTGATAAGCTTATGATTACTAAGCAGTTCATTATGTGATAAGTTTTGTAGTGAACTATCTAAACAGTGTGTTGTGCGACAATCCTGCAAAACGTAGCGTTGTACACCTAAATCGACTAAACAAGTTGCCAGTGCCAACAAAGCCGTTTCATTTAATAATTGTGGATGTACTGTGGTGCGAAATTCATAGGCGACACCAAATTCAAGTAGCAATTTTGCACTTTCCAAAGCTTGTTCACCACTGTTGGCTACGCCCGTGATTGTAGCATAATCATCAAATGGGGCTTTAATATCAAAGCCCACCCAATCCAGATATGGCAATAATTTGGCGAAACGTTTTGAATTAATACCAGCCGTATGCAGCCCTACCTTAAAGCCCATGCTACGAACATGCAGCACTGCATCTAATAATCCTTTCTGTAAAGTCGGCTCCCCTCCGCTGAAAACAATGGCATCAAGCAAACCTTGACAGCGTTGCAAAAAATTGTCGATTTCCTTCCATGACAAGGTTGGCTTAACCTTAAAGTTTAACAGATGGGTATTATGACAATAGCCGCAACGCCAGGGGCAACCTTGGCAAAAAATAACAGCGGCTAAATGATTGGGAAAATCTATCGTCGTGAAAGGTGTTAAACCGCCAATAGATAAGACGGGTGATGTCGTCATTGCGCCTAATGAAGAATCGGTTTTTCTTTAAAATGTAGCCGTTCTGCATGTTCACTTTGTTTACCGGGATTGAAGGCAGAAACGGGACGATGATAACCCATAACGCGAGTCCATACCTCGGTTCGAGTACGTTCAGATTCTTTTAAAAGTATCTGCCCTTTTGAGTCAATCACGGCTTGGTTCATTGTTGAGGTTTGCGATTCTATCATTTGATTTTTGACTCCTTTTTTTTATTTGTTCTTCATCACAAATTGGACAAAATTCATGCTCTCCAGCTAAATAACCATGCTTTGGGCAAATAGAAAAAGTTGGAGTAATAGTTATATAAGGCAAACGGTAATTTTCCAGCACTCTTCGCACTAAAGTCTTACAAGCTTGCGCGCTAGAAATGCGTTCATTCATATAGAGGTGGTTCACAGTACCACCGGTATATTTGGTTTGCAGTTCCTCTTGAAGTTCTAAAGCTTCAAACGGATCATCCGTAAAACCTACGGGTAATTGAGAAGAATTGGTGTAATAGGGACGATCCGGTGTACCTGCTTGAATAATATCGGGATAACGTTTTTTATCTTCTTTGGCAAAACGATAAGTTGTTCCTTCCGCAGGTGTGGCTTCCAAATTGTACATGTGTCCAGTTTCTTCCTGAAATTCCACCATCCGAGTACGAATATGATCTAACAAGCGAATAGCAAACTTTTGTCCCCATTCAGTCGTAATATCCTGTTTATCATTAGTAAAATTGCGAATCATTTCATTAATACCATTGACTCCAATGGTAGAGAAATGATTACGCAATGTGCCCAGATAACGCTTAGTAAAGGGAAATAAGCCGTTATCCATTTGTTGTTGTATGACTTGACGTTTGACTTCTAAACTGTCTTTGCCCAGTTTTAGTAGGGTATCTAAGCGTTGGTATAAAGTTTTTTCATCGCCTTTATAAAGGTAGCCTAAACGGGCGCAATTGATGGTGACTACACCTAAACTTCCGGTCATTTCAACAGAACCAAATAAGCCGTTGCCGCGTTTTAGTAGTTCAGTTAAATCAAGTTGGAGGCGACAACAATTATGTGATATATTTCCATTGGAATGAACAAAATAGTGATTTTTTTCTAATTCAATGTCATAAAATTCCTGTGGATGACTAAGGTTCTCAATATTTACTGAAGTAACTGGTACGGCTGCAAAATTACTATTGCGTAACCATTCCACTTTTTCGTTGGTCAATTTCCATCTATCAATGGTAGATAAACCTACGGTTTTATTACCATAACATTGGTAAAGAGCATTTTTTTTAGCGTGATTCTGGACATATTTTTTGTCCAATAAAAATTGTGGTACTGAGTTATGTAGTGTATCCCGACGAACCTGGTTTCCTTTAGAATGTCTTCCTAATGTGTGTTGTATTCTTATAACTTGCGAATGCTCTCTAACCCGATAAGTAGTACTCATACCAACCATTTGCAGCAATAAATGCAACTCTATAGCGAGTTTTTCATCATTGATATGTATTTCTTTCCCTGCTTCGTAGCCGTCACCAGAAAAAAATCCATCAATAAAGGACAAAATAACGGGTACATTAGCATTCCATAACCAACTTGGAAGTGTTTCGGATTTTTGAACACCTTTTTCAAGGCACAGAAATTCGGCAAAATTTTTATTGTTAATGTAGCCATACAGAGAATTTTCATACCTTTTGTCTAGGATGAACTTCATTTCATAATTTAGCCGTTTTTTAATAAATTTTTTGCATTTTTCAGTCAAATCTTTTTCTTGTAAATTAAAGGAAATTTGCACCCCTTTCAATCTCTTTTGTTCATAGCGGGTGTCATAAAGATAGTTACCATCCGCAATAAATAATCCAATAAACCAAGCCAACTCAATATCATCATCAGTCACACTTTCTTGATTCAAAATGCGAGAAGCGTCTTTCACCACCAAAACAAAATCATCCATTTTAATATCGGAGGCTTTTTTTGTCTCAATACCGTCACGAGTTAAAATAGCTACTAAATGATTTGGGGAAAGCCGCATCAACTTTCCATCTTTACTACAAATGCTGACTAACCTATTATCGGTGATTCGTAAAAATTTCTTAATCTTAACCCATTCTAGTTTTCCGCTTTGCGGATTTAATGATAAAGCTGACACATTTGATTTACATTGCCACCATTCATCATCAAGTTGAGTATCTTTATATTCAGCAAATAAAGTACCTATAGTGGTTTTTCTAATTTGTTCATTCTTTTTGAACAAAATAGTTTCTTCTGGAAACAGGCACATTGAGCGAACCATATTAGGCTTCAAATCAGAACGGATGAAATTTTGAAAATAGGGCAATCCATACCGTGCTGTCATTTCAAACAATAAATCCGTATTGGGGCTATCCCAAGGAAAATCAGACGTTATATTGTATGTAGGAATGGGAAATGTATTATGAAAAATAATACTATTAGCCCCAATAAAGGCTTGGGTTTCTTCTACAG
>JALWSU010000220.1 GCA_026993485.1 Thiotrichaceae bacterium
GTTTTATAATGGTCATCATCCCAATTAGTATCAATCCAATCTTCCAGCTTAAATGCTTGTCCATATTTACCTAACCCATCCAGTGCCATAATCTTAATCATAACTGGTTCAATGGCTTCAGGTTCGGCATTCATCGCTTGAGTCGCATAGGTGTTAACCTTCTGAAAATCCTTCATTGTTAGACTTGCAATGGCTTTTAGGTAAAATAGAAAACTTTCGTTTTCATCAATAGCATCAATTTGATTGATGTACTTAACAAATTCTTTTTCATAACCAAAGTTATGAAGTAAAACCGTCCCCATAATGGCATCTTTCCTTACCTCTTTTGAAGCTGATTTCTTATTTTTGAGGTAAGAATCAATCATATCACGGGTTTTCTGCATAACCTTTGCATAGCTCTTACGTAAACGCTCTGCTTCGATTTTCTGTTGTTTTTGCAGTAATTGTTCATTGATTTTTTCAAGCTCAGCAATTTTTTGGTTTAATTGCTGTAGTTCTAACCCAGTTTTTGCTTCGGGCAATAAGGACACTAATTTATTTTTTCTCTCTTCATATTGAGTTTTATATTTAGCTAAGTTTGCATTCATTTCTTCATTGGCAGCTTTTAACTCATCCAACAATTCTTGAACTTTGCCAGTTCCAATCTCTCCAGATGGAATTAGTTCAAAAACATATTTGTTTTCTGTTTTTCCTTTAACTTTCAAAACACCAAACTTACCTAGTTCAGTGGCACTAATCAAAGCCAGTTTTGTTGCAGCACCAATTCCTTTTATATAAATTGCTTCTCCTCCAAAAGTTAATATGGCTGCTGAACCAGCATTGAGAATAGCAGCACCCGTTATGGCATTACCGCCAATCCAGCCACCAATTGTTGATAAACCTGCCATATAAGAGCCTGCACCACCACCTGCTATCCAACTGGCAATAGTACTAACACCTGCCCCAGCAGCAGGCGCACCTGTACCCGCCGTATAAACGGTGAATACCGCCGCCCCAGCACTTGCTACCGCCATAGCTGTCCAAAAAACGGTATCATTTTGCCAAAAGGGTTTATCATAAACATTCTCGAATCGAACGTCTCCACTGTCATTACTCCACCACCAAGCTCCTGATTGGATAGGCACTGTAGCTAACATCAACAGTGTAATTATTGTGAAAAGCGTTTTTTTCATAATTCCTCCATCACAAACGACAAACACAAAAAAATATAAGAGCGATAATTAAACCAAATTAAAACAAAAAGGTCAAGATTTTTGTTGACCCATCTCAATATCTCAACAAAATCCGCAATTTACCACAGCTCATCATCCTAAACAACAAAAATTTTTTCTCGTTCCCACGCTCCAGCGCACTCTCTTATACACAAGGGCAACCACAAGGGATTGCCCCTATAGTAAATCACTGTTTGTAGGGGCAATCCCTTGTGGTTGCCCTCCCTTGTGGTTGCCCTCCCTTGTGGTTGCCCTTTCCTTGTGGTTGCCCTTTGAGGCGTTTCAGGATTAAACGCAATTAAATAAATTATTTAAAAACTTATGTATAAAGGAGTGCGCTGGAGCGTGGGAACGAGAGTACTCTAATCATCCCAAACAACCCTCTAAGGTTTTAAAAACCTCAAAGGGTTTTTTACTCAATTAATCCTCAGCAATTTTAATCCAAATTCGACTCGTTTCCCTCAGCGCACCATCTAAAACATAAACCTCAGTAGAAACATTTTCTACACGGTTTGGGGTAAGAGTAGACATTGACGGTTCAGCATTCATAGCCCATAATATCTCATTCTCAGAATTAAACCCCACAATCATTATAGAAAAATGTTTTGATTGTTTATCTCGATTACGAGCTGAACAAGAAAATTTCAAGTTATTCAAATTCTCAGATAACCAAGAATCCTCCTCTGCCAAAATGAAATTATTGAGTTTCAAATTATCTCCTCTAATCACCAAATCCTCAAATTCATCCATACTTAAGATATAACCTTGATTCATGGTATATCCATAAGCCATTGATTCCATTGGTGTCATCACCAAAATCAACAATGTAACTATTGTCAAAAGCGTTTGTTTCATAATACCTCTCAATAGTAATAAGTAAAAATACAACCGATAACAAAACCGATCAACAAACAACACTACACGACTATTTATATATCTGTAGCCTAAACATATATAACCATCGAAAAAACAAATTATCCATTTTTTTCCAAATAAAAAAATCTAAAATCACACCAAAAAAATAGACAACTCCAAAAAAAATGGGTTATAAATATAAACGTAAAAATAAAACAAAAGGTAAAAAACACATGACTATTTTTGAGGATAACAATCAAATCGACGACTTCCTAAAACCCTATGACATAGACAAACCTTTAACCAAATTAGAAACAGCAATCTTAAAACAACTCAATATTGCAAATTTAGATGTTGCAAATATTCCCCAAATTGAACAATATGCAAATAAAGCATATCAGCAACAAGACTATTTAACTGCTAAAACTGCTTTTGAATTAATGTTAAAAACTTGTATCTATCAAGGAATAGTAGATAAAGATAATTTCGATATACTTGACGCATTGACTGGAATAGCACTTTGTCTCTCGGAATTAGGAAACTTGCAACAAGCTTTACCTTATTACCAATTTATTTATGAAACTCGTAAACAAGCATATGGTGAACAAGAAATTGATACAATTAATAGTTTAGAAGCATTCGCCATTTGTCTATCTCAACTAGGAAAGTTTAAAATTAGTTTACCTTTTTATCAACAAATTGCTGATTTTCGTCAATTACGATTAGGAACCGAAAATCAAGATACACTAGGTAGTATTAACAATTTAGCTAATTGTCTATTAGATTTAGGCGAACTTCATAAAGCCTATCCACTATTTCTACAAGTTTACAAAACACGCAAAAAGCTGTTTGGCAATAATCATGTTGATATGATTCAAAGTTGCAATAGTCTAGCTCGTTGCTTATTTCATTTAGGGCGTATCAGTGAAAGTCTCCCTCTATGGCAACAAGCTTATGATAATTACCAAAATTTATTTGGTATTGAACACCCTGATACTCTAAATTGTCTTAATAATTTGGCAGCTTGCATGGATGAGTTAGGAAAACATCAGCAAGCTTTAAAATTACACCAGCAAATATATAAAACCAACCTAAAATTACTCGGTTTACAACATCCTGATACTCTTTATAATCTTGATAATTTAGCAGTTTGTTATTCCAAACTTAAACAGCCTGAAACTGCTTTACCTTTATTTGAACAAGCTTATCAAAATCGCTTAACAGTTTTAGGCAGTCAACATCATGAAACTTTGAATAGTTTGCATAATCTCGGCTCTTGTTTATATAAATTAGGTGATTTTGATTTGGCAGGGTTAAAATACCAACAAGCTTATGAAATTCGCAAAACAGTTTTAGGTGAGCAACATTTAGATACATTAATGAGTCTTTATCTGTTTATAACATGCCAAAACGATGATGATGATAATACGGTTAATCTTTTGAAACATTTAAGCAATTTATTAATAAGCACTCCAATGCAGTATGGAAAATGGACATATATTACAGCTCAATTAGCACATAAAATTGGAATAATATTACCTTTTATTGATACTGATTGGATAAAAATTTTGCGTCGATTAAGTAAGGCTTTTATTGCTGCTTTAGATTTACAGCCAGAAAGTTTTTTAAAAGAGGCACGCCAAAATTTTATGTTTTTTCATTCATGCTATTTAGAAATATGTCTTTCTGAACCGCATCACGAGGTTATTCCAGAAATATTAGCTGCTATTCAAGGGCGTAAGATTGCTGCTATTTTTTTAGATGAATTACAACAACAATCTATGCAATTAACGGGTTTGCAACGCTTTTCTGAGATTCAGAGTAAATTACGACAACAAGCATTGATTTCTAATCGTAATCTTGAAGATTACCAAGATTTATTTGATGAATATTATTTGCAACGTTTAGAATTGGCAAAAAACAGTGCATTTGCATTTATGAATCCAATTGTTGATTTAAAACAATTACAATTTGGTTTAACTTCTCATGAAGCTATTTTATTGTTGATTGATTTAACTAGTTTGGATATAAAATTGTTCAATGTATTTGAACAAATAGCTGTTTTGATTACGCCAAATAATTTTTATTTAATACCTTTAGATGTTTCTCATCTTGTCAATTTGATATTAACGCCAAATTTTGATGCTTCTAGTTTAGACGAAAAAGTGACAAATTTTATTTGGCAACCTCTTTTATATAAACTTATAAATGTCAAGGTGTTGCATGTAATAACTCATGGAAAATTGCATTTATTACCTTACGAATTGGGGCAACCGAGGGGGATAAAAATCTATAATTATCCTGGTTTAGTTTTTTATCAGCAATTACATCATTATCAGAAATCATCTCGACAATATGTTAAACCTTGTGCTGATGCTTTATTAGGAATACAAGTAGATGCAGCAGAAAATCAGGAGTATCCGATTCCATTAGTTAAAGCTGAAAAACAGATGATTGAAGTTGTTTGGAAAGATGCTGTTGTGCCTAATGCTAATATTGAATTGGTAGATTTTTTACATTTAGCTGGGCATGGTTTTCAAGATTTAGATAATCCTGCTGATGCTCAATTGCTAATTTCTTCAGATAATTATTTGAATTTACAAGTTATTTTATCAAGTAACTTTCGCCCCCGTGTGGTATTTTTATCGGCTTGTGTGGTGGGAAGAATTTCGGAGGATATTGATGGTTCACCGTTAGGTTTGGTTAGTGCATTTTTGTTGCGTGGTGCGGAGTATGTGATTGCGTCGTTAGTTCCAGTTCCTGATTTTTATATGCCTTTATTGGCGCTGCTATTCCATCAGGCATGGCAACGGGGGTGTAATCCTGATATTGCTTTAGTTGAGGCTAAACGTCGATTAAAATCTGGGGTGTGGTATGAGGATACTGAGGTTTTAGTGTATGATTCTTATTATCCAGTTTTAATTAAGTTTTTTGGGCAAATAGCGAGGAGTAGAGATAGAAAGATTTGGCAAGCTTTGCAAAAAAGTTGGCCAATTCCAGTTAAATATCATAGACATGGTAGTGCGAAAATTAATAATTTGTTAAGGAAATTGCGGGATAATGATTTTTGTAATCAATTGGTTGAGGATGTGCTTTATTATGTGTTTCGCCATAAGGGTGATTTGGTTTTGGGTGATTTTTATAATTGGGTTCGGGGGTTTGGGTGGGTTGATGGGTGAGTGTTTTTGGTTTTAATTTTTTTCTCGTTCCCACGCCGTCACTGTCATTAATTTAAGCTATGAAAAGAGTACAACGAATGTGAGACAACGAATAAAATCTTTGACAAATCATGAAATGATTTGGTTTTGATTCGTTGTTTTTCATTCGTTGTACTCCATCCTTTAACTTAATGGCAGTGATGCTGGAGTGTGGGAAATCGGGTAAAATATTCAAGTATGTCATAAACCGTTATTCGCAATCCACGAATGCAAGGTTTTCCACTTCTCTGGTTGGATTCTATTGTAATGATATTATTATAGTTCATTGATAAATACCTTGAAATTGTCTAATTGTTTTATCTGGTTTTTTTTATATTATACTCCTAAAATGTCTTATTCGTAATTTTTGATTTTTATGCTCCATTTAGTATGAAGTCAATAATTCACAATAAAATTGCTATCTTAATCTCAAAACCTGCCAGGTTTTGAAAACCTGGCAGGTTTGCTTTACTCCATCTTAATCTCAAAACCTGCCAGGTTTTGAAAACCTGGCAGGTTTGCTTTACTCCATCTTAATC
>JALWSU010000221.1 GCA_026993485.1 Thiotrichaceae bacterium
ACACAAGGGCAACCACAAGGGATTGCCCCTACAGTAAATCGTTGTTTGTAGGGGCAATCCCTTGTGGTTGCCCTTTGAGGCGTTTCCTGATTAAACGCATAAACGCAATAAAATAAATTATTTAAAAACTTATGTATAAAGGAATGCGCTCCAGCGTGGGAACGAGAAAGATTGTCTGAACTGTGATTTATGTGATTAACTGATAGATGAGAAAAAAACTAATAAAAATCATAGTTAATCATTTAATCACATAAATCACAGTTCAGACATACTCCAAGTGGTAACCCGAAAAGTATTTGTAGGCGCAATCGCTTGCCCACAAAAAAAAACCGACAAGTGCAAATTAACACACTGTCGGTTTTCAATTCCAAATTATTTCTTAAGCAATGAGATGGTTATTATTTGCTAGGACTTGCACCACCACCACCAGCACCAGCACCAGTAGTAGGTGTAAGATTAGGACCAAAAGTACCAATAGGACTAATAGCATTTGGAGCAATAGTAGTAGGTTCTTTGCTTGCTAAAATAGCAGCTACCGCAGCCTCAATTGCGGCGACATCTGCACCTGGTGCGGCTGCAGCAGCAGCTTTAATATTTGCAGCATCTGCTGGTTTTAGTTGAACTGCCGCAGCAGCAGCATCAGCAGGATCAATGCCTGCCTCTATTAAAGCATTGACTAAATCTTCACCAGACATCTCAGGATTATCGGCCAAAATTTGGTTTGCTTGAGCTACAGCATCTGCAACACTGGCTTCATCAGCTGATACTTGAACGACTGAAAACATCGCACATAACAGCCCCATTACTAACCATTTTAACAAAGGTTTTTTCATTAGTTAAACTCCTAAAGTGGTTGAAAAATTACCAACAAAAAACAGAGAAAACTGCTTTTTGCATACCATATACACACATTACTTTCTCACGATGATACTTTTTAATGAGTGCAGTCATAAGCTTGGCTTGTCTTTGCATTCCTCGCTCAATGTTAGCCAATACAATAGATTGTCCTTTTTTACGTCCTTGTTTGGGAAAAAAGAACCAAGCAGCTAAACCAACTTCCGCTACAGCCTGTTGTACAAAAGGTTCCCATGGACCTAAAGATGTCGCATTTTCAAGTGCCACTAGGAATTGTGTATCATATTCCCTTAAGTAAAATTTCACCAGCGCAATATTCGCCCATGTTGATGCTGATGACGGGTATTGTTTCACTGCTTTTACATAATAATCTAAAGAGTATCGCAATGCCATGACTTTTTCAGCTGGTGTGATTGTACCATAAGAATACAAAAAAAAGTAAGCACTAGCCATATCTTCTAAAAATTCTGGATTAGCACTTTCAAGCACCCGTGTCCAATTGATTCTTGCTTGGGTTGATTTCCAAGTTTCGACTTTCAAAGGCTCAGATTTGGTTTGCCATTGTCCCATTTCGTAACGGACTTGTCTGGCAAATAAATCCGCCATTCCCCAAGAAGCTGCGATAAAAATCAGCCACAGAAGAAAAACCATAAAGCCTGTTACTAGCACTTGATGCAACTTCAAGCTAGGCAGAATCTCCCTAACACTTTGAAAATTAATAAAAGTCATTTAGTTATCTATAGAACGTGAAAATCACAAACCATTGCTTATGATGGTGTGTGGTTCATTATATACTATTCAGAAATTCTGCCAAGTGTTGAAAAATTGACAGTATTAATTTAACTCGTTTTCATGCTGGAGCCTCAAAGGGCAACAGCCTCAAAGGGCAACCACAAGGGATTGCCCCTACAAACAATGATGTAGGGGCAATCCTTTATGGTTGCCCCTACAAACAATGATGTAGGGGCAATCCTTTGTAATTGCCCTGGAGCGTAGGAGCGATAGTGCGTAACATCAGTTAATAATACGCATGATCCCCACCATACCCATATCCATGCGTAGCATATCCGCCTCGATAATAACCATATTTATTGTACTTACCATAATAGTAGTATTTGGCTTTTCTAGCTACAGGCACTTGATTTAAAATAATGTTTGGAATAGGAGCATCAACTGTCTCCAAACGTTTTAAGCCATCCTGTACAATTGGATAAGGTGTATGATCCGCCTTAACTATATACAACACCTTATCAGCTAGTTTTGCTAAAACTAGAGCGTCACTAACAAGTAAAGTCGGCGCACTATCAATCACAACATAGCTATATTGTTTAGAGAATTCCTCAACAATTTCTTTAAAGCGTGGAGACGATAGTAATTCTAAAGGATTTGGTGGGACTTTACCACTAGGTATGACATCGACTCCGCCATCCTCACCTATATGATGAATACATTCCTCTTTTGTCCCAGTTCCAGCCACCAGTTCAGCCAAGCCAGGTGCTTTACTATTTAATCCAAATGTCTTAACCAGCGTTGGCCTACGCATATCCGCTTCAATCAACAAAGTTTTTTCCATTTGTCCCAATGCAAAAGCTTCATTAAGAGAAACCGTTGATTTACCTTCACCTGGCACTGAAGAAGTTATCACCAACACTTTCCGCGAATTATCCAAAAGAGATAGCATAATACCAGTACGGATAGTACGCACATCCTCCGCAAACCCCGATTTTTGCTGATTTAAAAACATCCAACGGGCTTCAAATTCTTTATAATCACCTTTAAGAGATGGTTTGATTCTGGATAAGCTCCCCAATAATGGAAAACCTAATTTATCCTCAACATCATCAGCATCTTTAATCGTATTATCAAGATATTCTAAGAAAAAGGCTAACATTGTCGCAAACAGAAAACCTAAAACTAAACTAATAGCTATAATAAGTTTCTTTTTAGGCTTATAAGGTATAGCACTAACAACAGCAGGATCGACTACTCGTGCAACAGTTGATTGCAATGCTTGTACATCCTGCGATGCCGTAGTTTCCTTCAAACGACTTAAGAAAATTTCATAGATTTTACGATTACGTTCAACCTCTCTAGTCAATCTAGCTAATTCAATCCCCTTTTTGTCAAGTTCTTGAATAATACGTTTATTCTCCGCGACATTTTTTTCCAATGCTTTGACATTGGCAAGAGCAACTTCATATTCCTTAGTAATCGCAGCAACCACCTGTCGAATTTGTTGGGCAGTATTACGTCTTGCTGTTCTCAATTCAGCTTGAGCGGCTATAATTTTAGGATGTTTTTGCCCATAACGTTCAGATAATTCAGATACTTTCCTTTCAGCTTTTAGTTCAGCTTCTTTTAAGACTTGTACCATATGTTGATTCAGAACGGCAGGAATTGACTCCAAATCATGAATAGGACGACCTTTAAGTGCTTGAACTTGTCTATAGGCACTAGTTGCTTCAGTCAATCGTTGGCGAGCATTTACCAACTGCTCAACCGTTTGCTCTATCTGTTTAATCGCAACACTTTTGATCCCCTCAACATTAACCAAACCATGACGTTCCATATAAGCTTCTTGTTCTCTCTCAGCTTCTCTTAGCTTCTTGCGTAATTCATCTATACGTTTATTTAACCACTCTCTGGCCTTCTTAGTTTTTTCTAATTTAGCCTCAAGATCACTTTCAATATAGATGTCACTCAAAGTATTAGGTACTTTTGCAGCCAATTTAGCATCTGGAGACTCAAAGCTAATCTCGACTAATTGGCTATTTCGTACCGGTTCAATGCTTATAGCATCCATCACGGCTTTGACAACCTTATCAAATTGTTCCTGATAACTAGGAGGAGCTTCTTTAGAACTAGATACCCATGAACTCGGCATCCAGTCCTTGAAATTAAAGGAAAATCCTTCATCTTCTTTCGGCAGATAAAGTGGATGAGACATTAAATTCAGCTTTTTCACCAATTTTTCCGCTAATCCCCGCGATTTCAGAATACCTATTTGTGTTTGATAATATTCCTTATTAGCCGAACTAATACCATAAACTTCTTCAATTGAAATAACCTTAGCCTCATTTGATTCTATCAACAATAGTGTTGTTGAGCGGTAAATTGGCTCTAATGAAAAACTAACTAAAGTTGCCAATAAACCGATGACTATTGTTAAAAAGAAAATTTTCCATTTATAGCGATTAAAAATATGCCAATAAACTTTAAGATCAATTTCATCCTCATCAATGGCTGGTGAGGCCAATCTTTCATTAGGTACAGGTGCTGCTTTATCCATAAATTATTTTTATTCTATAAATAAAAGTTAGTTAGAATGTACTTTCTTCAACCGTGAGAATATCACCCGGGTAAATAGGACTTTTTAGATTAACACGAATATTTCTGCCTTTTTTATCCGAGTCACGGATAACATACATTTTACTCCAACGAGGAGAGGCAAATTCACCAAATCCACCAGCTATTGAGATTGCTTTCTCAACTGTCAAATTTGGAATATATTCATAACTACCAGGATTTTTAACTTCTCCATTTACAAAGAATTTTTTATATTCCTTGACAATCACAATATCCCCAGGATTAACCAAAGTAAAAAGCCCCACCTTTTTTTCAGTAGAACTTTTATCCCCATCACGGATAATATAAATTTCATCGCGTGAAGCGGTTTCAGTAAATCCACCTCCTAAAGAAATTACCTTATTAACAGTCATTCCTCGAATATATTCATAACTACCAGGATTTTTAACTTCCCCATTCACAAAGATTTTTTTATACTCTTTGACAATAATAATGTCTCCAGGAGCAATAAAATTATAAAGCCCCACCTTATATTCAGTAGCACTTTTATCCCCATCATGGATCAGAAAAATTTCATCGCGTGAAGCAGTTTCAGTAAAGCCACCAGCTAAGGAAATCGCTTTATTAACAGTCATTCCCGGTTTAAAAGGGTAACCTCCAGGGGTTTTTACCTCGCCATTAACAAATATTTGTCGATATTCTAATACTGTAACCGTTACTTTAGGATTTTTTAAATAACCAGCTCTCAAACCTGATGCAATCTTTCTTTCTACTTGATTAACAGTTAAACCTGAAAGCTTTAAGTCGCCTAAAAATGGATAAGAAATTCTACCTTCTTTACTCAAAGCAGTTTCCATACTAAAGTCTTCTTCACCAAAAACTTTAATACTAATAACATCACCCTTGCCTAAACGATAGTCTGATAATATCGCCTCAGGATCTTTCGAACTAACTGGAGGATCCGATATAACTGGAGGATCTGGTTTTTCCGTTTTAACTACTGGTACTGGCTGTTGATAAGGTGGTAATTTTGTTTGCGAATGCTGATAAGATTGTTTAGGAGATTGATGAGGTTTGGTACGACTATTTGAACTGTTATCTTTACTTGTTGTTGATACTTTTACTGGTTGCTCTACGATTTCTTCAAAATCATCATCAAATGAATTCATAGAAGAACAACTACTTAAGAAAGTAAAAACCAGTAAAATTAAAAAAAATAAAATGTGATGCTCTTGTTTCATAAAACTATTTACCATTAAAGCTACAACAAAAAAAACGGCAAGCATTAAATAATACTGCCGTTTTTCAACTGACTACAACAAAAAGACCTTAATTAAAAGGCAGAATTAATTGAAATCATGTAAACAGTCTGGTCATATTCCTCTTTAGCAGAAGTTGAACTTCTATTAGCAAAATTCACACCAGCACTAACAGAAGTTCTTTTCATTAAATCATACTTAACCCCAAGATTAAAGCTAGTCAAATCATCTTCGCGTGGATTGTTTTCATACTGACTATTCGCATAGTATATACCCAGCTTAGTTGAAACACGGGGCATCCAATTATGACTCCAATTCACTGATATATCTTGAGTATCGATGAAATCCCCAATACCTGTAGAGTCGCTGACTCTTCTACCA
>JALWSU010000222.1 GCA_026993485.1 Thiotrichaceae bacterium
CCCTCACTCCCTATTCGCAGAAGCAATCCCTTACGGCTGCCCAGAGAGGCTTAAATACTTATGTATAAAAAAGTGCTACCCCCGGGGGGAATCAAAGGGGAGGGAAAGGAGGAGGCCCAGACAAGTCCAACACCATCACCAATAAGTACCCATGCAAAAATAATCTGATATTATTACCTAATTTGGACTCCAAATTACATAATTCATAGCTCAGTACTTACTCTTATCTTATATCTTAGCAAGCGAAAAAGTAAGCAAAAAAAAATAGTGGGAGCAAATTAATGACTAAAATTGTTTTAGTACGTCACGGTGAAACCTTTTGGAACTTAGAAGCTAGAATACAGGGACATCTTGACAGCCCCCTGACAAAAACAGGCAAAGCTCAAGCAGAAGCCCTTGCTAAACACTTCAAATCAAAAAACTTTGCCGCCCTTTATAGCAGCGATTTAGGCAGAGCTTATGAAACCGCACGTTGTATTTCAAAACAGAATGGCTTATCAATATCAGTAAAAACTTGTTTACGCGAAAGAAATCTAGGTATTCTTCAAGGACACTTAAAAGCAAAACTTGAAACACAATTTCCAAAAGAAGCACCTTATTATAGAAATAATGACCCAGATTATCTAATTCCTAAAGGAGAAACACTAAGGCAATTAAGTCAGCGAAGTATAAAATGCCTAGAAACAATAGCTAAAAAACATGATGGCCAACGTATTTTAATTGTAACCCATAATGGCGTTTTAGTAAGTCTCTTAAAACATACTTTATGTATTCCACTTGAAGCCCCGCGCTACTTTGTATCTTTAAACACTGGTATTAGCGTTTTTTCCTATCAAAATGGAATTTGGAAACTGGAAGTTTGGGGAGATTCTAATCATCTTGAGAACTGAACTACAAATTATCTAAGATTTTGGACTCCAAAGCTTTAGCTTTGAGTAGTCAAGCTTTAGACTCCAAAATCAGCTTACCTTGTAAGCTCCAATTCCACACACAACGGCACAACAGCCTTACCATGACTCATCGCTGAAAATCCAATCCCACGATTGAAATATCGAATCTGGCGTGATTTAACTACTTTATTAGCAAGCGTTTTTACAACTTTTTGGTAAAAACTAGTTTTAGTTAACTCATCAGGAATTACTAATAACACAATCAAGCCTTTCTCACCTAGATTGGCTTGTTCTACATTTTGACGTATGGCATTTATATCTAACGGTTCCTTACTAGATAGCAATTTTATTAATAAATATTAACATTCATATTAAATGGAATATGTACTTCAATAATTATGAATAAAAGAGCAATCAACCCACTACCCCCTCGCCTAATGGAAGCTTAAAGTTACTTTTAAATTGTATTTAGTTGTTTTTGAAGCAAAAAACGATTTCGTTGACTCGGATGTAACCAAGACTGTATCTTAGTTCCAACCCTCTCCAGCAACATCTCAAACGAAAAACTAGAATCATTCTTCCTTAAAATATTATAAGCACCCATAAGCGGCAGCATCAACTAACCCTCTAAATTGAGCTAGGACATTAAAACTCAAAATGCTGAAAAAACCAGCATAAACACAAGACTGAATGTTATTTGTTTCATATTTGGTTTCTCCTATAAGTACCTGATGTTACGCATTCTAGTTCAAAAGAGGCAACCGATTGCCCCTACATCGCGCGCGGTTTACTTCGTTACTTCGTTTGTAGGCGCAATCCCTTGTGGTTGCCCTACATCAATTATTAACACTGTTCCCAAGGCAAACCATGAAAACGCCAACCACCCAAACTACTACGATGACGCTCCACATCCAAAGGACCCTCAAATCCATCAATAATATTATAAACTTGAGAAAAACCAGCTTGAATTAACACCTTTCCAGCTTCAAGCGAACGAACCCCACTACGACAAATAAGTAATATTGGAACCTCTCTAGCATTTACACTCCTAATCTCCTTCACAATATCTGCTGCAAAATTAGGATTAACATCCCAATCAGGCTCATCTATCCAAGGCACATGAATTGCACCTTTAGGATGACCTACAAATAAATATTCCATCCCAGAACGCACATCAATTAGCAAAGCTTTAGAATCACCTTGCAACATTTGCCATGCCTCTTGAGGACTAATAGAAATTACCTCACTCATTCATTATTCTCTAATTATTTAGCGTAACAATTTGAACTTTAAGCCCTACAGTACCTGAACCAACAACTTTAACTAACGTACCCACCGGACAATCAGGACCCTCAACACGCCAACTAGTATCATCCACCTGAATCCTACCAACCCCATTCCTAATAGAATCACTAATTGGATAAACATGCCCAACAAATTCTGCCCCACGCTGATTAAGAAACGGTTCATCACTACTTAAAGGATGTTTTCTTAAATATAAACGACCAACGACAACACTAATAATCGACACCATAGCCAAAATCAACACTTGATACTCAACGCTAAGCATAGGAAACAATAAAGTCAAAAAACCAATTGTTGCCGCAGCAATTGCTGGCCATAAAAAGAAAGAACCAAAGGTACCCAAAGCCAAGAACTCTAACACTAACAAAGCAGCAGACAATATCCACCAATGCCAATAACTAAGTTGAAAAAACTCCATCAC
Organism: Thiotrichaceae bacterium; assembly: GCA_026993485.1. Lineage (GTDB taxonomy): Bacteria > Pseudomonadota > Gammaproteobacteria > Beggiatoales > Beggiatoaceae > JAUXCJ01. The sequence continues at coordinate 2,617 of JALWSU010000222.1, forward strand.
CTAAACCTCAACAAAACATTATTTCTTAAAATTACCCTCTTTAATAACCTCTTTAACCCCAGCAATAGCACCAATAACACCAGAAGTTTCCAAAGGCATCAACATCAATTTAGTATTCTCTGAAGTCGCCAAATTATTAACCGCACCCATATACTTAATCGCAATCAAATAATTTATTGCTTGCAAATTACCCTCATCTATAGCTTCAGATATAACCGCTGTAGAACGAGCTTCCGCTTTTGCAAATCGTTCCCTAGCCTCAGCATCACGATAAGCAGCCTCTCTACGGCCTTCAGCTTCTAAAATAGTAGCACGTTTTTCAGCTTCAGCTTGTAAAATCTCTGCCTGTCGATAACCTTCCGCCTCCAAAATTAAAGCACGTTTTTCACGCTCAGCCTTCATTTGTCGAGCCATCGCATCAACCAATTCTTGAGATGGAGTTAAATCTTTTAATTCAACACGTAACACCTTTAAACCCCAAGGATTAGTAGCATTATCTATGATCTGGAGTAATTGTGTATTAATATTATCACGTCTAGACAAAACCTCATCTAAAACCATTGAACCAATAACACTACGAATATTAGTTATAGCCAAATTTTCAACAGCCAAAATAAGATTATTAACCTGATAAGCCGCTTGAGCCGCATTCACAATTTGATAAAAAACTACACCATCAACACGCACCATTGCATTATCTTTTGTGATAACATTTTGAGCTGGAATATCCAAAACAGTTTCCATCATACTCAACTTTTTACTAATCACATCAACAGCAGGAACAATCAAATGCAGCCCTGGATCAAGCGTTTTCGTATATTTACCAAAGCGTTCAACAGTCCATTGTTGCGCCTGAGGTACCGACTTAACACCTAAAAATACCAATATTACAGACATCCCTAAAAAAATTAGAACAAAAATTGTAAAATCGCTAAGAATATTCATTCGATATTATCTATCCTATATGTAAATATTAATACTTACCTACTACTATGTTTAAATTAAAACAACCACCTAAATTGCTAATGCGCCGTGTTGGACGAGCCATAAATGATTATAACATGATTCAAACTGGAGATCGGATTTTACTAGGGCTTTCAGGAGGTAAAGACTCCCTATCCCTACTACATATTTTAGGGCACTTGCAACGCTATGCACCTATAAATTTTAAACTAGGTGTCATTACTGTAGACCCACAAATACCCGGTTTTGATCCTTCACCACTCAAGAAATATTTAAGCAATTTAGGGATTCAATATTTTTACACGACCCAAAATATTCTAGAACAAGCCCAAAAACACCTACAGAAAAAATCCTTTTGCGCCTTTTGTGCGAGAATGAAACGGGGCATTTTATATCGTATTGCCCGTGAAGAAAATTATAATGTCTTAGCCTTAGCCCAACATCTTGATGATTTAGCAGAAAGTTTCTTAATGTCAGCCCTATACAGTGGCCGTTTACAAACAATGAAAGCACACTATACAAACAACCAAGGTGACATACGAATAATACGTCCCCTAATTTATGTCCGTGAAAGACAAACAGCAGAATTCGCTAAACAAGCTCAACTACCAATTATTGAGGATAGTTGCCCCGCCTGTTTTAGCGCACCAACTCAGCGCCAACACATTAAAGCTTTACTTGCCAAAGAGGAAAATTTGCATAAAGATGTTTTTCAAAACCTTCTCCATGCCATGCGCCCCTTAATCGCTAAACAAAATACCTCAGTTTACAAAACAAACAAAACAAACAAAACAAACAAAACAAACAAAACCAAAAACCAAAATCAGTAAAAATTTTACTCTAAACCTCAGAAGTTTAAACATTGGAATCCAAAACTTTAGCTGGTTGTCCAAAGCTAAAGCTTTGGACTCCAAACAAACACTTGTCATTATTTTGTCATAATTCTTACTTAATCTAAGAGCCTCACAACTACCTAAGAAATAACAATGAAAAAACTATTTAAAATTTGTACCACCAGTTTACTTTTAACAACCACAGTATCAGCAGCAGATATTGATCAGAAACTACCTGAATATCAAAAAATTAGTGGAATTTCTGGCAACTTATCCAGTGTTGGTTCTGATACGCTAGCCAATTTGATGACATTATGGACTGAAGCATTTAAACGCCTGTATCCCAATGTAAATATTCAAGTACAAGCAGCAGGCTCCTCAACAGCACCACCAGCTTTGATTCAAGGAACAAGTAATTTTGGACCTATGAGCCGAAAAATGAAGCACAAAGAAATTGAAGCTTTTGAAAAAAAATATGGCTACAAACCAACTTACATCCGCGTAGCCATAGATGCACTAGCAATCTATGTACACAAAGACAACCCCCTTTGTTGTTTAACAATCCCCCAACTTGATGCGATTTTCTCCTCTACCAGAAAATGTCATGCTAGACAGGATATTACTAAATGGGGGCAACTTGGACTACATGGCATGTGGGCGAACCGCTCAATCCAACTATACGGACGTAATTCCGTATCAGGTACTTATGGTTACTTCAAAAAACACGCCCTCTGCAAAGGAGACTATAAAAACAATGTCAACGAACAACCAGGCTCAGCATCCGTAGTACAATCTGTAGCAATGTCCATTAATGGAATTGGTTACTCAGGTATTGGCTATAAAACTTCAGGGGTTAAAACCCTAGCACTAGCGAAAAAAGCGGGAAAACCTTTCATGTATCCAACCACCAAAAACGCAATTAATGGCAAATATCCCTTAGCAAGATTTTTATATATTTATGTAAACAAAATACCAAACAAACCACTGCCACCTTTAGAAAGTGAATTTCTAAAAATGGTTTTATCCAAAACCGGCCAAAAAATTGTCATAAAAGACGGTTATGTTTCTCTACCTGCGAAACTCGCCAAGAAAGAACTGAAAAAATTAAAACCGTAGCCTACAGAATCTTTCAGAACAATAACCTCCATCCAAACAAAACCAGCGTCGCTTCGGAGGTTTAAAAAAACCAACCGCAACAATAAACCTGACAGCCTTTAAAAACCTATCAGGTTTAGCTTAAAAATTTAGAACTTACGCATTGACAAACTAATTTTTTTATTTTCTCCTTAGAATCCAAAGCTAAAACTTTGGACTCCAAGTCAGTTCAAAATTTTAACACTTTGTTTTTATAAACAAATCAAAAACTTCCGCTGTCAGTG
>JALWSU010000223.1 GCA_026993485.1 Thiotrichaceae bacterium
GATCTGACAACAATAATACCTCAATACCCTTTTTGCGGAAAATCTCCAAATGGGGACTATTTTTTGCAGCAGCAAAACTCTCAGCCGTGATATAATAAATCTTATTCTGCCCCTCTTTCATACGCCCCACATAATCTTCCAAAGAAACCTTTGGTGTGGGATTATCATCAAAAGTTGTTGAAAAACGCAACAATTTAGCAATACGTTCCTTATTATTAGGATCATCAACGATCCCTTCTTTCAACACCTTACCAAATTCTTTCCAGAAAGTAGCGTATTTATCAGGCTCATTTTTAGCCAAATTTTCTAAAGTATTTAGCACCTTTTTCACAGTGCCAGAACGAATCGTCTCAATTTGCTTATTATGCTGCAAAATTTCCCGCGAAATATTCAACGGCAAATCATTACTATCAATCACACCACGAAGAAAACGCAAATAAGGCGGCAACAACTTCTGATTATCATCCATAATAAACACACGCCTTACATACAATTTCACCCCACGGTGATTATTGCGATCCCACAAATCAAACGGCGCACGCGCAGGAATAAATAACAAAATCGTATATTCATTCCTACCCTCAACCTTACTATGCAGATGAGCTAAAGGAGCCTCAAAATCATGGGCAATATGTTTATAAAATTCAGCGTACTCTTCATCAGAAATTTCATTTTTAGAGCGTGTCCATAAAGCCTTAGCTGAATTTACCACCTCTTCTTCGATTTCGATAGTTTTCTCACCATCTCCCTCACCATCTCCCTCAGTAGTCTTTACTTTAGGCATCACAATTGGCAAGGTAATATGATCAGAATATTTTTTTATAATCTCACGCAACCGATAATCAGACAAAAACTCATCTTCATCAGGGCGTAAATGCAAAATTACTTCAGTACCATGTTCTGGACGCTCAATAGTTTCAATACTATACTCGCCTTGTCCACTTGATTCCCATTTCACCCCGTGCGTTGGCTCCAATCCTGCACGACGAGTCAACAAAGTCACCTTATCTGCAACAATAAAACTAGAATAAAACCCAACCCCAAATTGTCCAATTAACTGAGTATCCTTAGTCTGATCACCAGTTAAAGAGTTAAAAAATTCTTTAGTACCCGACTTTGCAATCGTACCTAAATGCTCTATCACCTCCTCACGCGACATCCCAATACCATTATCGCGCACCGTAATTGTGCGAGCATCCTTATCAAAACTAACCCAAATTTTTAAATCGCTATTACCCTCATACAGCGCATCATCCGACAAAGCCTCAAAACGCAACTTATCAGCCGCATCAGAGGCATTAGAAATCAACTCCCTTAAAAAAATTTCCTTATTGCTATACAATGAATGTATCATTAAATCAAGTAATTGCTTAACTTCCGTTTGAAAACCTAGTGTTTCTTTATGTGCGTCAACTGTCATAATCAAATTTCCTTTGGCATAAAAATTGAAGTGCATATATATAGGGGTATCGTGGATAGTTTCAATACCTAGCAAAATGATGGCAAATTAAAATTAATCATCCAATTATCAATCAAAAGAATTAGAATTAGGACTTACGCATTGACAGTTGAGGTATTATAGGTTTTTTTATAAAAACAAACTGTTAAAATTTAGAATTAACTTGGAGTCCAAAGCTAAAGCTTTGGACTCCAAGGAGAAACTCAAAAAATTCGTTTGTCAAGGCGTAAGTCCTAAGAATATTGCCAGAAAAAACATTTAAATGGTTTTATATATTTACTTAAATGTTAATGATATACTAAAATAAAGTTTTTCTGAGCGAATTTACTTCATTCCAGATTTTTGAAGAAAAATGTTAGCAGTAAAAACTCTAAGGTTTTAAAAACCTTAAGAGGACAAAAATTTTTATTTGAACACCTATATTTAATCAATGCACTTTTATTGTGCTGAGTAACTAACTTTAAATAACCCGGCACCAAAATCTTGGCGAAAAAAATATGTTGTCATTATTTATAGAAAATTTTTTCTCAACACACCAAAATATATTATGGGTATTAACTGTTGCAGCAGACTTATCTATAACATTATTAATTTACCGACTTTTCGGCAAAATGGGCTTATATACAGTTGTCATACTCAATGTCATGTTAAGCAACCTTCAAGGGCCAAAACTTACTGTTATTCTTGGCATGGAAACCAGTTTAGGAGTCATACTTTATTCAGGAATATATTTTGCGACTGATTTATTAAGTGAAAAATATGGCCGAAAGGAGGGACAACGTGCAGTATTATTAGGTTTTGTAGCCAGTTTAATAATGATTCTTTTCATTTATCTCAGCTTACTATTTTTACCGTCACAAGTACCCAATCATGCCGAATTTGCTAATAATATACATCAAGCCATGAAGACATTATTCGGTTTTACACCACTCTTTGTCTTTGGCTCCCTCTTTGCATATCTAGTTTCACAAAGTTTTGACGTTTGGATCTTTCATTATATAAAAACTGAAACTGGTGGTAAGCACCTATGGCTACGAAATAATGTTTCTACACTTTCTTCTCAGATAGTTGATACTATTCTATATGCTGTTGTGGTTTGGGCGCCTGTTGTCGGTTTGATTGATGCGCTTTATTTAGCCTCGGCAAAATATATCTTTAAAGTTATCATTGCACTTATAGACACTATTTTTATTTACTGGGCCAGCGCTTGGGATCTGAGTGATGCAGATTGGCAAGAATCATTTAATGCCAATAAACAGGAATATGAAGACAGCGACTTATTTTTAGACGCATGGCTAGGAAAAACGCCGCTTTGGAAAGTTTTTTGGATTTACAATATATTTTTCGGAGTCATACTATTTGGCGCACTTACCGCAATCATTATACTGATGTCACCTATTGCTAGTACGCTGATACTTATTTTGATGATTTCACTTGGTGGGCCTTATGTTGCGTGGATACTTATATCTATGTGGAGATGTGCTAATCATTCGCAAAAAATATACAATATACTTGCTAAATTATGGGTTATATTCATCATCTTATCTATGGGCATTACGGCTATTTGCCCAATTTTTTAAGAAAATAACTCAAATAGGTAATAATAAAAGTGTCAGTAATAGAATGGAATCAGCGTTATCAAACAACTACAACATTGCCATTGCAACCATGTAAAGTACTTGCCGATTACACATATTTATTACCAACCACAGGCATTGCCTTAGATTTAGCTTGTGGTTTGGGAGCCAATGCCCTACTACTTGCCCGTCATGGTTTAGAAACTCACGCTTGGGACTATGCAGAAACTGCAATTAAACGCCTACAAGCCAAGGCACAAAGCCAACAATTGCAAATTCATACCCAAGTGCGCGATATTATCGCCTCACCTCCACCAGCTGACACTTATGATGTAATCGTTGTCTGTCATTTTTTAGACAGGCAATTAAGTCCCGCATTAATAAAATCACTCAAACCGAATGGATTATTATTTTATCAAACATTTACGCGCACTACTATCAACGAAGCTGGGCCAAAAAATCCCCGGTTTCGTTTAGCAGACAACGAATTATTGCACTTATTTAGTGACTTACAAATAGTAATTTATCATGAAGAGGGGACTATTGGAGATATAACACAAGGTTTCCGCAATGAAGCACTGTTAATTGCAAGAAAAATTATTGTGTAAAAAAGGGCAACCACAGAGGGATTGCCCATACATTTAAACGGCATCACCATTTCTGAGACGTAATATCCATGCTTGAGCATCTTCTCCCTTTAATAAATTAGGTGCAGTTCCACGAATACTGCACCATTTAGGACGTATTTTTGGCTGTTCTGGTTTTGTGATTTTTTTATTTAAAATGGTTAATAATTCTTTTTTTTCATCAACACTCAAACAATTAACTTGTTTCAACAAAGTTTTAATATGAGACATAATCGCTCCTTAGACTCTAATTTAAAATAATTCTCAATAATTTCTTGATTTTATAAAAAGATTCTTAATCAACTTGTCCGAAAAATTGTTTGTTTTACGGACAAGTCAAATAATTCAATTACTTTTAAGTTAAAATATCGCTCAGGTGCTTAGCTCTTTTTCAAGTTCATCAAGTAATATTATATGAAAATTGTTTGGCAATCCGGTTACCTTTTCAAGTTTAAGATCATTAGTTATAAATGAGTCACAATTATACTGTATTGCAATGGCAAGATGCTGAGCATCAAGCATTTTTAAGGATTTATTAATAGCTCTTAATTCTGCTGCGTATGTTGCTGCATCTTCATCTAATATTGGAACATATTCAGTGTTTTCACCAATAGTCAAGATTTGACGATAGTCGAAAGCTTGTTGAGTCAATCCTTGACGAATTGGCATCACTAAAATTTCAGATAAGAGGATAGATGAAGTGACTACAGTTAATTTGCCATCATCTATTCTATCGAAAATATATTGGGTAGATTTTTGATACTGCTTTTCATTTTCGATGTAGTAGATAATAGGTGCAGCATCTAAATAAATACGATTAATTGTTTCTATAATTTTTATTATAGACATAAACAACTCCTGTTTCTCTTTATGAATTTAAATTTGGCGTTAAAAACGATTTTTAACACCGCTATGACAAACCAAAAAATTTACCTAATACCCGGCAGAGGAGATAAATTAAATGACTTTATTGGCAATTCACTAGCAAAGATGGGCTTTGAAGTCTATGGCAGAGAAATATTATCTGACTTTGCACACTTACATTTTCCACAACAACTTCAAATTATCAAAAACGACATCAAATCCCTATTTTGGCGCCAAAACTCAAACTTAATCGGCGATTCCTACGGGGCCTATCTTCTCCTACACGCGCTTACAGAACTCACAGCATTTCCTGGACGAATTTTATTACTATCACCCGTTTTAGGTGAAGCAATAGACAAACAAAATCTCTTTTTATCACGCCCACCACGTGCCAAAAAACTCCTACAACTCGCTCAAAGCCAAAAATTTCCTCTGCCTAAATACTTAGAAATTCACACTGGCGCAGAAGATAAAGGCTGTGATCCCATTCTCGCCCAAAAAATCTCTTCACTTATCACCAATTCCAAAATATTTATAATTAAAGGAGAAGGACACCGATTGAATAAAACCTATATACACAGCGTTATAAAAAAATTCATTGTTTAATACTTAACGATAGGTTCCCTATGAACCAAAAGCTCACCCAGATGCACAGGAAATTCCCCACTAGCACGATCCTGAAAATAATCAGTTAAAGTCCTATATATCACCGGAAATGCCAACTGATTCCAAGGAATTTCATCCTGACTAAATAAACGAACCTCAAGACTTTCAACACCTGGAGCATAATTTAAATCACGCAACTTGGCACGAAAAATCATATACACCTGACTAATATGGGGTAAACTACACACTGTATATAAACTTAAATGCTCTAAACGAGCCTGCGCCTCTTCCCACGTTTCGCGGGTAGCACCCTGCTCAAGCGTCTCATTATTCTCCATAAACCCAGCTGGCAACGTCCATAAACCATAACGCGGCTCAATAGCACGTTTGCACAACAGAATTTTATCCTCCCATTCGGGCAAACAACCAACAACGATTTTAGGATTTTGATAATAGATAGTATGACAATCTTCACACACAAAGCGTGGTAAATTATCACCCGCTGGAATTTGATGCACTAAGCGTGCAGAACCACAATTGCTACAATAGTTCATAATAAATTATGGGAGGGAGATAATAACGAATTGAAAATAAAAGACAGGAATAAAAAATCGCTCCCTAGTAAACATTCTCATAATCC